>NZ_LWMU01000075.1 GCF_001639275.1 Methanobrevibacter oralis | reverse complement strand
ATATTATACAACCGAAAATCAGTTAATTAACTTATTTAAAGATAAATTTTATGAAATTATTGGCTTCAAATCATTTTATGAAAATTGGCTAAACCTATATGGTAAAAATTTTTAGAGAAAAACTATAATTAATGGAATTAGAAATAATTATTTGGCTTTTAAAAAGAATAATAAAGGAGATATTAAATTAGTTCAAAAGAACTATGAATTTTTTAATACAAGTACTGAAGAAATAATTGAAGAATATAAAATTCCATATAGAAACATCATAGATTTTACAAATACTTCTGATGGAACTAAAGATTTAAAAAATATTTTTGGTGAAAAAAAATATTTTGAGTATCCTAAACCTATAAAATTGATTGAACATTTTGTTGATATTAGTTTAAATGAAAGTGATATTATTTTAGATTTCTTTTCAGGATCTGCAACTACAGCTAATGCAGTTATGAAATTAAACAGTAAAAAATTTAAAAGAAATAAATTTATAATGGTGCAAATTCCAGAAGAAACTGGAGAAAACTCTAATGCTTATGAAGATGGTTATGAAACAATTTGTGAAATTGGTAAGGAGCGTATTAGGCGTGCTGGTGATAAGATTGTTGAGGAATCTGGAAATAAAGATTTAGATATTGGATTTAAGGTGTTTAAATTGGATTCTTCAAATTTAAAAAAATGGGATCCAGATTATAATAATGTGCAACAATCATTAATAATTGATAATATTAAAGAAGGAAGATCTAATGAGGATTTAGTTTATGAAATCATGCTTAAATCTGAATACGGAATAGATTTAACATTCCCAATTGAAGAGATTAACAACATTTATTCAGTAGGTTTTGGTGCTTTAGTATTCTGTTTAGATAATAATATAACAAGAGAAATAACTGGTGAAATAATAAAGCTAACTAAAAATGCATCTAAATCTAGAGTAGTATTTAAGGATTCTGGTTTTAAATCTGATGTTGATAAAACCAACATTAAAGAAATTTTATTAAGAACAAATAATATAAAAGAATTTATTACGATATAAGTGATTATGATGAATGAAATAAAGTTAACAGGTGAAAGTAAAAACATTGTTTCAGACAATATTTCTAAATTGAAAGAAATTTTCCCAGATGTAATAACTGAAAACAAAATTGACTTTAAAAAATTAGAACTGATTTTAGGTGAGGATATTGATGTTTTTCATGAAAAGTATAGTTTTACTTGGCCAGGTAAGATTCAAGCTATTAAAGAGTCTCAAAAACAGTCTACTGGAACTTTAAGGCCATGTCGTGAGGAATCAAAGGATTGGGATTCAACTCAAAACTTGTATATTGAAGGGGATAATCTTGAAGTTTTAAAGCTTTTACAAAAAAGTTATTATAATAAGATAAAATGTATTTACATAGATCCGCCTTATAATACTGGAAAAGATTTTATTTATAAGGATAATTTTAAAGATAACTTAGAAAATTATTTAGAGCTTACAGGACAATTAGTTACAGGAGAGAGAGAGAGAGAGAGAGAGCATTGGTATTAAATTAAGCACAAACATGGAGGCTTATGGTCGTTTTCATTCTAATTGGTTGAATATGATGTATCCAAGGTTAAAATTAGCTAAAAATCTTCTTAATGATGAGGGAGTAATATTTATTAGTATTGATGATAACGAATTTAGTAATTTAAAAAAAATTTGTGATGAAATTTTTGGTGAAACTAATTTTATTGCCACTATTTGTCAAAAATCTCGTGGGGGTATTTCTAACGATAAAATTATTTCTGAAAATCATAATTATCATTTATTTTATGCTAAAAATAAGTTAAATATTCATAAAAATAGACTAAATTATGGCATTAGAAAAAGTGAAGAAGATTTTAAAAGATTCAATAAAGATGATGGGGATGGTAAAGGTCCATATTCATTAAATCCAGTTAGTGGTCCTGGAGGAGCTAGAAAAGGCAATCCTTATTATAATTTTTTAGGAGTTGAAGGTTATTTTAGATTTTCTGAAAAAAGAATGTCTAATATGTATGATGAAGGTAAAATAGTTAAAATTAACAATAATTTATATCAAAAAACTTATTTGAATGATTTAAAAAATAATGTTAAAAAAATTAGTACATGGTGGGACAATGTTGGAACAACAAGTAATGGCACTAAATTAATTAAACAGTTGTTTTCAGAAGGAAATGTTCCTATATTTGACCATCCCAAACCAATTGAATTAATTGAATTAATGATTGAATATTGTAATTTTCATGAAAATGATTTTATATTAGATTTTTTTTCGGGTTCGGCTACCACTGCCAATGCTTTATTAAAAACAAATATTAAAGAAAATAAAAATTATAAATTTATCATGATTCAACTTCCAGAATCTACTGATGAAAAATCTGAGGCGTGTAAATCAGGTTACTCAAATATTTGTGAAATAGGAAAAGAACGTATTAGGCGTGCTGGTGATAAAATTGTTGAGGAATCTGGTAATAATGATTTAGATATTGGTTTTAAAGTGTTTAAATTGGATTCTTCTAACTTAGAAAAATGGGATCCAGATTATAATAATGTACAACAATCATTAACAATAGATAATATAAAAAGTGATAGAACTAATGAGGATTTAGTTTATGAAATAATGCTAAAATATGGAATAGATTTAACACTACCAATTGAAGAGATTAACAACATTTATTCAGTAGGTTTTGGTGCTTTAGTAATATGTTTAGATAATAATATAACAAAGGAAATAACTGGTGAAATAATAAAGCTAACTAAAAACGCATCTACTTCAAGAGTAGTATTTAAAGATTCTGGATTTAAATCTGATGCTGATAAAACAAATATTAAAGAAATTTTAAGAACAAATAATATAAAAGAATTTATTACAATATAAGTGATTATGATGAATGAAATAAAATTAACCGGTGAAAGTAAAAACATAGTATTTGATAATATTTCTAAATTAAAAGAAATTTTTCCTGAGGTTATAACTGAAAATAAAATCGACTTTAAAAAATTAGAGCTGGTTTTAGGTGAGAATATTGATGTTTCTCATGAAAAGTATAGTTTTACTTGGCCAGGAAAGACTCAAGCTATTAAAGAGTCTCAAAAACAGTCTACTGGAACTTTAAGGCCTTGTCCTGAGGAATCCAAAAATTGGGATTTAACTCAGAACTTATATATTGAAGGAGATAACTTAGAAGTTTTAAAACTTTTACAGAAATCTTATTACAATAAAGTTAAAGCTATTTATATTGATCCGCCGTATAATACTGGAAAAGATTTTATTTATCCAGATAATTATAAAGACAATTTAGAGAATTATTTAAAAATTTCGGGTCAATTAATTAATAGTAATGTAGGAGAGAGAGAGAGAGAGCATTGGGGTTAAATTGAGTAATAACTCCGAAACTAATGGTCGTTTTCATAGTGATTGGTTGAATATGATGTATCCTAGATTAAAATTAGCAAGAAATTTATTAACTGATGATGGATTAGTTTTTATTTCAATTGATGATAATGAAATTAATAATATTAAAAAAGTTTGTGATGAAATTTTTAGTGAAGAAAATTTTATAACTTCTTTTATTTGGGAAAAGACACAACATTTTGGTAGACAAAAATTAAATTTTTATTCAAATGCAGAATATATTTTATGTTATTGTAAACAGGCAATAAAAAAGAATCTTAAGGAAGTTTTAATTGAGAGATTTAAAACAGAATTAACAGATGCTCCTTTATATAATGCATCAAATCCAGAAAAATCTATTTTATTTCCTAAAAACACTGTTAAATTTAATATTTCAGATGGTCAATATGAAAAAACTACTGATAATAAATATAAACTTGAAACACCGGTAATCGTTAAAAATGGTAGAAATATTAATGATTTCATTTTAAAATTTAGGAGTAGATGGTCAAAAGAAAAAGTTATTTCTGAATTAGATGTAGGTACTTCGTATTGGGTTAAGAGTGAAAATTTTTCTATTAGAGCAATATATAGTGAAGAGAGAATATCCATTGAATCACCAAGACAAATATTATTTACTAATTATAATAATCCTCTAAATACTAAAAATCGATTTGATGATAAAGTAGGAACTAGTGAGGAAGGTAGTAGTAATTTAGAACAATTATTAGAAAATAAGTTTTTTAATTATCCAAAACCAAGTTCATTAATAGAATATTTATTAAGTTTGGTTTCAAACCCTGAAAAAAAAGATTTTATTAAAGATGGATATTTCATTGATTTTTTTTCAGGATCTTCAACAACTGCAGAAGCTATTATTAAATTAAATTCTAAAGATGAAGGGTGCCGTAAATTTATTTTAATTCAAATTCCAGAATTGGTTGATGAAAAATCTGAAGTTTATAAAGTAGGATACAAAAATATTTGCGAAATTGGTAAAGAAAGGATAAGAAGAGCAGGTGATAAAATTGTTGAGGAATCTGGAAATAATGATTTAGATATTGGATTTAAAGTGTTTAAGTTAGATTCTTCAAACTTAGAAAAATGGGATCCAGATTATAATAATGTACAACAATCATTAACAATAGATAATATAAAAAGTGATAGAACTAATGAGGATTTAGTTTATGAAATAATGCTAAAATATGGAATAGATTTAACACTACCAATTGAAGAGATTAACAACATTTATTCAGTAGGTTTTGGTGCTTTAGTAATATGTTTAGATAATAATATAACAAAGGAAATAACTGGTGAAATAATAAAGCTAACTAAAAACGCATCTACTTCAAGAGTAGTATTTAAAGATTCTGGATTTAAATCTGATGCTGATAAAACTAACATTAAAGAAATTTTAAGAACAAATAATATAGAGGAATTTATAACAATATAGGAGATAATATGAAACTTAAATTTGATTCCAATCTTGATTATCAAAATGAAGCTGTTAATTCTGTCATTGATCTATTTAAAGGTCAAAATTCAATGTTTCAGTATTTTACAGTCGTTGGGCAATCTGGACTTACAGATTCGGGTCAAGGTGTTGGAAATAAAATTGACATATCTAAAGAGGATATTTTGGAAAATCTAAGAAAAATTCAAAGTTATTATAAACTTGCTCCAAGTGAATCATTAAATGGCTTAGATTTCAATATTGAGATGGAAACTGGAACTGGTAAAACATATGTTTATTTAAAAACGATTTTTGAGTTAAACAAGGAATATGGATTTACTAAATTCATAATTGTAGTTCCTAGTGTTGCTATTAAGGAAGGTGTTAATAAGACTATTGAAATTACAAAAGAACACTTTAAATCAATTTATGATAATGTTCCATATGATTATTTTGTTTATGATTCATCAAAGTTAGAACAAGTACGTAATTTTGCTGTTAATTCCACTATTCAAATAATGATTATTAACATTGATGCTTTTAATAAAAGTTTTTCGAATCCTTCAAAAGAAACTAAAGCTAATATTATTCACAGAGAGCAAGATAAATTAAGTGGTTATAAACCAATTGATTTAATTGCTGAAACAAATCCTATTGTAATAATTGATGAACCTCAATCTGTTGTTGGAACTAAAAAGTCTGATGCAGCTATTGCTTCTTTAAACCCATTATGCACTTTAAGATATTCTGCTACTCATAAAGAAATTCAAAACTTGATTTATAAACTTGATGCTATTGATGCTTCTGAAAAAGAGCTTGTTAAACAAATAGAAGTAGCTGGTTTTGTTTCAAGTGGATATCATAATGAGGCTTATTTAAAATTGATTTCTGTAAATAATCTGAAATCTCCCATAACTGCTAAAATTGAAATTGATGCTAATGTTAAAGGTTCGGTTAAAAGAAAAACTGTAACTGTAAAACAAGGTTCTGATTTATCTGAAGTTAGATTAGGAAACCGAGACATTTATAATGGATATATTGTTGATGAAATTTACTGTGAGAAAGGAAATGAGTATGTAACTTTTACTCAAAAAGATGAAATTTTACGAATTGGCAAGGTATTTGGGGATGTGGATGATTTAACTCTCAAACGAGCTCAAATTAGAAAAACTATAGAAGAACATTTAGATAAAGAATTATCCTTTGCTAAAACTAAAAATCCTATTAAAGTTTTAAGTTTGTTTTTCATAGATAAAGTTGCAAATTATCGTCAATATGATTCAGAGGGAAATCCAACTAAAGGCAAATATGCGAAAATATTTGAAGAGGAATACAAAAAAATCATTAAAAAACCAAAATATTCTACATTATATGATTATATTGATTTAGATTTAGAAGCAGAAGACGTTCATAATGGGTACTTTTCAGTAGACAAAAAAGGAAAAGTTAAAGATACAAAAGAAACTAAAGCAGGTAAACTTAGGTCAAATAAAGATGATGAATCAACATTTAATTTAATTATGAGGGATAAAGAAAAACTTTTAAGTTTTGATTCAAAACTAAAATTCATATTTTCCCACTCAGCTTTAAGAGAAGGTTGGGATAATCCAAATGTATTTCAGATTTGCACTTTAAACGAAACAACTTCTACAATGAAAAAACGCCAGGAAATTGGTCGTGGATTAAGATTGTGTGTAAATCAAGATGGTGAACGTATACATGATAAAAATATTAATGTATTAACAGTTATGGCTAATGAATCCTATGAAGATTTTGCTAGAAATTTACAAAAAGAAATTGAAGATGAAACAGGTATTAAATTTGGAACAATCCAAAAAACAGATTTTGCACATATCGAATGGACAAATAAAAAAGGTAAAAGAGAACCTCTTGGAAAACAACATTCATTAGCACTATTCAACCACTTTAAACTTAAAAAATATATTAATGCATCAGGAAAAATTCAAGATGCACTAAAAGTTGCTGTAATGGATGGAACAGTTGATGTTCCTCAGGACTATATTGAAATTAAGAATGAAATTGTTGAAGTAATTGAAAAACCAACTAAAAAATTACCAATTAAAAATGCTAATAATAGAAGAAAAGTTAAAGTTAACAAACACATTTATTTAAGTGAAGATTTTAAAGAATTTTGGGATTCAATTAAACATAAAACAACTTATGCTGTGGAATTTGATACTGATGAATTAGTTTCTAAGTGTATTCAAGCAATGCAAGAAAATCTTAATGTTAAAGCACCAAAATTAATTTACACCAAAAGTGGTTTAACAATTGAAGCATCAGGTGTTAATCCTAATGATGATGGAACAGTTTCAACTGTTTATTCAAATGAAGATGAAATTGCACTTCCAGATATTGTAACCTATTTACAAAACGAAACAGATTTAACAAGACGCACTATTGTTCGTATTTTAATTGAAAGCGAAACTATTGATCAATTTAAGAAAAACCCACAGGAATACATGCAAGAAACTTCAAAATTAATAAATAAAGTCATGGCGCACCTTATTATTGATGGAATTAAATACACTAAGATTGATGATTATTATTCTCAAGAACTATTTAAAAATGAGGAATTATTTGGTTATTTAGAACGAAACATGGTTGAATCAGAAAATTCTGTTTATGATCATATAATATATGATAGTGAAGTTGAAAAGAACTTTGCTTTAAGGTTAGACAAAGATCCAGAAGTTAAGTTATATACTAAACTTCCCACATGGTTTAAAATAAAAACACCTCTTGGAAATTATAATCCTGATTGGGCAGTTATGATTGATAAAGATGGTGAGAATAAATTGTATTTTGTTGTTGAAACAAAAGGAACAACAGAATATTTAGGAATTAAAGCTTCAGAGCAAGCAAAAATTGATTGTGGTAGAAAACATTTCAAAGCACTTGGTGATGATATTCACTTCGATGTTGCTGATAATTATGAAAATTTTAAAACGAAAATTGTAAATTAATTTAGTAATTTAGGTTATTTTATTAGCATGATTTTCTTAAATAACATATATTATCCTAGATTATTAACATTTCTAGAAAATTAATATTTTATATGCTAATTATTATTTAATTATTCATAGAGTTATAATCATGAATTATTTGATTAAATAAATTTGCAGGTGACAATATGACAAATATGTGGATGGTTAGAGCTGGAAAAGGTGCTTTTTTAATAGATATTTTTAAGAATAAACAATTAGTAGCTATGGGTTGGGATTTGGGAGATTTATCTGATAAATCTTCAGAGGAAATTACTCAATTAGTTAATATAAGGTATGCAAGATCTAGTAATAATAGAAAATCTGTCATTGCTTCTCAAGAAAGGAAATTTAGGTATGATATTAAAGTTAATGATCATGTTTTAACTTATGATTTAAAGAATAGGCTTTTTTTATTGGGAATTATTAATTCAGATTATTATTTTTCTAAAGAAAAAGTTCATGAGGATTACTCTGATATTCGGGATGTTAAATGGATTGGGGAAATTCCGCGAGATAATTTAAAAGATTCAACAAATAAAACTTTAGGAACAGCAATTACATTATTCAATATTAATGATGATGCTAAGGAGGATATTTTAAGTAATGTTGAAAAGTTAGATTTTCATAAAAAAGAAAGTCCAGTTAATATTTGGAAAATCACAGCAGGTAAAAATGAGGTATCGGATGAAGTATGGGATATTTTTAAAAAAGAGTCTTATGTAGGGATTGATTATTCTTATGGAAACTCTAATATTGATTATTCTAAATTTAAAAGCCAAAATGATATTAAGTCTTTTTTAGGAGATAAAATTACCTCAAAATCAGTTGCACCATCTACTATTTGGAAATTTATTAATGTTGTTAAAAAAGGGGATGTTGTCGTTGTTAACAAAGGTTTAAGTAAATTAGCAGGAATTGGTATTGTCACTGGAGATTTTATTCCTCAAACAGAAAATAATCATAAAAATGAATTTGATTTGAATAATATAAGAAGTGTTGATTGGATTTTAACTCCGGATATCTTAGAAATTGAAGACCATTTTTTTGCACCAACTACTTTTGTTGAAGTTTCTAATTATCCTTATTATTGGAATAATCTTGTTTATGCGATTTCTAGAACTGATGACGTGTTAAAAAATAAAATTTTGAATTTTTTATTTAATGCTTTTTATGATGATTATTTTAATGTTGAGATTGGTAAAACTCATTTCAATAAATATAAATTAGAAAAAGATGAAGTTAATAAAGTTTGGAACGAAATTTTAGATAAATATTCCTCTAATGAATATATTGCTAATGATATTTGGGAAAAACTTTTAAACAGACCTATTAAGGTTCATACTGATGGTGTTAATAATATCAAATCAGCTATTCAAGGAAAAATTAATTATTCTGATGAAGAAATGGATAGGGTAGCTATTGCCTTTTTTGAGGTTATTAAAGATTTGTTAAATGCAGATGATACGATTGCTCAAAAAGAAATTTTAAATGAATATGCTAAAAATGAGTATTCTAAAGGGTTTAAATCATCTAGATTAAGTTCTATTTTGTATTATTTGGATAATTCGTTTTATGTAATAAATAATAAAAGTGTTTATACATTAAAAGCATTATCATGGATGTTTGGTGATGAAATATCATTCGATTCTGATTTAAAACACTATATTGATAATAATGAAAAGTTTAAAAAATTGCTTAATAAAATTAATAATAGCTCAAGTTTTAATAAAATCAACATAAATGATTTTGAAATATTTGATATGTTTTGTCATTGGATGTGTGACAAAAAATTAGGCAATTATGCAGGTAAAAGTCAGTATTCAAGTAAAAATGCAAAAATGCTTCCAATTACTTTGATTAGTAATGATATTGTGATTGAGAAACGTAAATATCAAAAACTCAATTTAAATCCAGATTTATTAGAAGTTAAATTAAGAGAATTTAAAATACTTTCTAATAAAGTAATGCAAATTTGTGCTTCATTAAATGCAGGAAAACACATTATTCTAGATGGAACTCCTGGGACTGGTAAAACAGACCTTGCTTTAAAGTTTTCATCAGCTGCTGAAGAAAATAAATTTATGGATGGTTATATTTTAACAACTGCAACTTCCGACTGGTCTACTTTTGATACCATTGGCGGTTTAATGCCTGGTGAAGATGGTAAACTATCTTTCCATGAAGGTAAATTTTTAGAAGCTATTAGTTTAAATAAATGGTTAATTATTGATGAAATTAATCGTGCAGATATTGATAAAGCATTTGGACAGCTTTTCACAGTTTTATCAGGTCAAAATGTAGAATTACCTTATAAAGAAAATGGAAAATCCATAAAAATTAAAAATTGGGATGAAATTTATTCTAAACATGATTTTAAAACTGCCACATATTATATTGGTAAAAATTGGAGGATTATTGGAACAATGAATGTTGATGATAAAGATTCATTATTTGATTTATCCTATGCATTTATGAGAAGATTCATGTTTATTGATGTTGATTTACCTAATGATGAAGATTATAAAAAGATAATTGAAACTTGGGCTAATAATTTAGATGATGAGTATATTAATCAATTATTAAAAATTCATCAAATAATTCAATATAAAAAAATAGGTCCCGCAATTTTTAAAGACATGATTGATTATATCAAGCAAAGATCTAAGCTTAATAATGATTCTATTGAGGTAGTTTTAACAGAAAGTGTGGAATCGTATATTATTCCTCAACTTGAAGGTTTAAATAAATCTAAAATTGAAAAAATTAGATTATTTTTTGAAAATTTAGGTATAGATGTTAATAAGAAATTAAATGAATTACTCCCTAAATTTTAGGTGTTTAAATGAAACTTAGATATCATAATTCTTTAAACAACTTTGCTGAAGTCAATGATAATAATATGGATTTGATTTTAGCCGATGTTAAAGAATTTCTCCACCTATATTTGTTCAAGGGATATGTATCAGATGATATAAATTTACACATTGAAGATTTATTTAATCTTAAACATGATGATGTATTAACTTTAAAAACAGCACATTTTCTATTAAGTGATGAAGTAAGAAATTTGATTGTTATTTTACCTCAATTAATTAGAAATTTAGCTCATTCAACAAAAAAAGAAACAACTATAATAAATGGAAATGTTAGAGGTAAAATTAATTGGTCTCAAACTATAAAAGAGAGATTATCAAGAGGATTTGATGATAAAGCTTTATTTGTATGTCAACCATCTTTAAAATACTATGATTTAGAAGAAAATCAATTATTAAAATTCCTACTTAAAAAAATAATTTTTTTAAAAGACAACTATTTAGATTTTGTATCGTTATCTAATTTTAATATTGAAGATATTGATTCGGCTAATGATTGGTATGAAATAGTTTCAAATAACTATAAAATGAGTGTAAAAATATTAAACAAAGTTTATTTTGATGAAATTGAAACGATAGAACATATCAAATCAAAACATATAAGAAAATGCTATAAAAATAGAAATACTTTTTATCATATAATTGCAAATGCATATCGACTATATGAAAGATTATTCATTGAAAATGATTTAAATACTTTAAAAGAACTAATTGAAACAAGATTAATAAAAGTGGTGAATCCTGATAAACTATATGAAATATATATTTTCTTTAATCTATTTAAGGACTTAAAAGATGTTAATTATAGAGTTTTACATTCTAAAGGAGATTATTCGACTAATTTTATAATTGATAATGTTAAGGTAACAATTCATTATCAATTCACACCAAATACTCTAAATAATGTTTCGGAATATAAAAAAATCCTGAAAAATTATGAAATAACAGCTCATACAAGGTCTCCAGATATAATAATCGAATTTGAAAAAGAATGTAAATCCTATTATAGGATAATTGAGGTTAAAAACTCAAGCAAAACAAGTTATATAAGAAATAGTCTTTATAAAGTAATGGGTTATTATAAAGACTTTGAAGGAATTAAAAATACGGATAATTTTGGTTTTGTTGAAAACTTTCCAATTGTTTTAGTCACTTGGGGTGGAATTAATATTAAAGAAAATTATGATCCATTTGAAGATAAAATTATAATTTTAAATCGCAATGAATTTTTAGATAATGTAGAAAAATTAATTAAATGTAATTAATTTTCATGATATTTTTTTTTATTTGATTTGTCTGGTTGATTAAGACAAACGAAAGTCATACTCAATTGAAATAGGTGGTCTATTTAAGCAAATCAAAAATTTATGCTGTTTTAATAGTAAAACTATAAGATATTGAAAAGCTAATTAAAAGTTTTTATTTTATTATTTTGCAGTTTGTCATGTTTCGAAAAAGTCTAATTTATAGGGGACTGTCAATTTGTTAGGTCTTTTGTATATAAATAGTGTTTAATTTTTCAATTTTGTCTATTTGGTCTTTTTTTGATTTTACATTTTTGATTTTTACGAAAGTTTTAAATACTATTTGTGTTTTTTATTTCAAATTTTTATTTTTTTGAATTTTATCAAATATTTTAAGCCCCTTTTTTCCTTTTAATTATTCTTTAAATAACTTATTGCTAGTTAAATTAAATTTTAAATGTTAATATTTTGTTTTTGTTAAAATAAAGTATATATAAGTTTATATGGGGTGGAAGGCAAATAATTATATATGAAAACAAAAATCAAAAGCCTTCCATATCTTAGGTTGGATGGCGAGCAATATATATTTATCGGTGATTTTAAAAATCCTATTCGAAAAGGGTTTTTAGATGGAAAAAGCTTTGTTGAAAAATGCTATGTTCAATTAATTCTATCCTATTGAATCAATATTGGATGATAATTATTTTGTTAATAAAAATGGTGAAATAGAAGAGCGTTATCCTTATTGTAAAACATTGTGGTTCTAAAAAAAAGTTTATTAAGAAAGATTTTAATTGGAGAATTTTGTATTTAGAATCTGGTTTGGCTGTTAAGGTGAAAATAAAAAGATATGAATGTCATGATTGTAAAAGAAAATGTCAATCAGAATTCTCTAAGTATTATGAAAAATACTGCAATTTTTCAAATATAGTTTTAGACAAAAAATATTTATATTAAATGTGACTAAAAGTAGTAATATGAGTAGAAATGCTTATATTAATAAAGATATCCCACTTTCTAAAATTCATGAAGTTAAAGCTGATTTAAAGCATTACATAGAATTTTATGAGAAAATAACATTCATTGAAGATATATAT
>NZ_LWMU01000074.1 GCF_001639275.1 Methanobrevibacter oralis | reverse complement strand
ACATATTGACTCATTTCATTGTTTAACTCTTCTTTACTCATTTTATTAAATAGATTTATTTTTGATTTTCCAGACATAATATATTATTTGTCACTCATCTATAATAAAAGTTTAGTAAATAACTATAAATTAAAAAACAATTGAAAATAATAAAAAAATTGATTAAATGCATTACTAATCATTAAAAATAAAAATGTAATGTTTTTTATAAAAATTTAGACAAATCAATAAAGTTTGTTATACCCCATCTAAACACAACAACACCACTAGCTCCAGAGTTAGTAGTTGCCTTACAATCGGCAGTTAATGACTTAATAGGTAATTTTTTAACATTATTATCGGAGTAATAAGATTGTATTCCACCCCAAATGTTTGCACCTTTTGAATTTTTAACAAAATATTTAGCAGTAGTAGTAATCCATTTAGAGTTTTTACCATAATTTCCTTTATAAATCATTGGAATAACAACATCTAAATATCTGCCTAAAACTTCCATGTCCTGGCCATAATAATACTTATTGCTAGAAGTTTCAGGCATTATAGCTGCAGATACAATACATTTGGAATTTGTTTTATGAATTTCAGTAGTTACTTGCCTTACAAATTTGTTAATAGCTTCTATGCCACCATTATGCTTATATGCATTACCAGGATATCTTAAATAATCAAAATGAACTCCAGCTACACAATTAATAGAAGCATATGATTTTGCTTCTTTTGTTATTTTATTAAATAATGCTTGGTTAGGTGAAGATGATGATAATGGAGAAATCCATTTACCCTTATAAAAAGCTTGCATCCAAATATGAACTCTAATTCCTTTTTTATTTGCATTTTTAATCCATGAAATAACTTTGGATTTTCCATAAAGAGAAAATGCTTTAGAGTTTAAGAAAATATCTTTAGTTCCTTTTGAAGCTAACTTAGATAAACTAACTTTATTCATATCACATCCAAAAAGCCAATAGCCACACCCTTTAATTGTCTTTTTATTAACTTTAATATTTTTCATGGATTGTGAAGGATTAAACTCATCATCTCCACTAAAACTAAATTTAACTTTATGCACTCCAACACTTGTATGTGCATAAATATTTGCATAACCTTGACTATTTGTTTTGGCAGTGAAACTTTCACCATCAACAAATACCTTAATAGTTTTACCTGCCACATTACTTGAATTAGAAGTATTTAAGAAAATTTTATAAATTTGTAATCCATGAGAAAACTCCACAGTAGAACTCCAATGAATATTAGTATTGATTCTCTCCTTTACATGTATTATAACCTCACCATTAATAGGATTAATTTTTGAATCTCCTTTAAATAGATAAGTAAGATTATAATCACCTACATTTAAATCATTAATTGGAAGAGAAACTATTCCATGATTATTTGTTATTAAATCATATCTTTTATTGTTGAGCTTTATGTTAATAGTTTTCTTGTATAAATTAATCCCACCAGCTTTTAATTGTAATTTAAATGGAGTTTTAGCACCGTGACCAAAATTAGTTTTACTTATAATTGAAATTTTAGATACTTTTGATGGAATTATGATGACTTTATTTGAAGTTGAGGATTTTAAATAAGCACCTTCGCCTTTAAAAGTATATTTAACCGTATAATGTCCTTTATTTAATTTAGGTAATTTGAAATAAGCAATTCCTTTTGAATTAGTTTTTTTAGAGTAAGATTTGCTATTTATTTTAATTTTTATAATCTTAGCTCCAACCCCATATGCAAATTTATTATTTAGTGTAACCTTTATGACTTTTTTTTGTGATGTTAAAAAAGTATAAGTATCTGTTTTAATTTTTGTTGATGATTTTGAATAAACCTTAATTTTATTAACTTTAGATAACTTATCTGCATTATATGAAAATATTTTATATGATCCCTTTTTCAGATTTATTTTTAATGTAGCTAAACCTTTTGAATTTGTTTTTACTTTGTATGTTTTGCCATTTATTTTAAATTTAACATATTTATTAGCTAATGGATTTCCATTTGCTTTTAAAAATTGTGCTGTAAATTTTTTAGGATCTTTATATACTTTATATAAATCATTAGCTTTAACAGTTGTAAGTACTTTAACAATTGCTGTGGTTTTTACACTTCTATTATCATTATAAACAACCTTAACCAAGTAATTACCTGGTTTAAATGAAATTTTAAACTTAACTACTCCATCTTTATCAGTGGTTTTCACATAGTTTTTACCAGCAATAATAATAGTTATAGATTTATTTGCAATTCCTGATGCATTAGAATCTTTTAAACTAATTTTAAAAGGAGTTTTACTTTTGTAATAAATAGTTAAATCATTTGCTTCAATAGTATAGTTTTTAATAGGTTCACTAAAAACACTTGTTAAATTTTCACTTTCATTAATTAATATGGGATTGTCTAAAGATTGATTAGAAATAGTATTATTGTCTACATCACCGGCTGTGATTACATTAATTGAAAATAATAAAATTACAAATAAAAATGCAAAAAATGATAATTTTAATTTCAAAATAACTACTCCTTATAATTAAAAATTAGTATTTGTAATTCAATATGAAAATAATAAAAAAAATAAATGATGTAACTAAAATTACATCATTGGAGGCATACCACCCATTCCAGGCATTGGAGGCATACCACTATCATCATTACCAGATTCATCAGGTCCAGTTGAAGTTAATGCATTTTTAGCTGCAATCATATCATCAATACGTAAAATCATTTCAGCAGCTTCACCAGCAGATTGAAGAGCATGAATTTTAACTCTTAAAGGTTCAATAACTCCTTCTTCTTTCATATCAGAAAGTTTACCAGTGAATACATTAATTCCTATGAATCTGGATTCTTCATGAGCGGCTTTTAAATCAGCAATTAAGTTAATAGTATCTAAACCAGCATTTTCAATTAAAGTTCTTGGAATGACTTCTAAAGCTTCAGCATATTTTAAAATAGCTAATTGTTCTCTTCCACTAACAGATTCACCATATTCTCTTAATTGTTTTACTAAATCAATTTCACAGGCTCCACCACCAATTAGAACTTTACCTTCTTTAATAGTAGCAGCAACTACTCCTAATGCATCATCAAGAGCTCTTGCAATCTGTTCGGTAACATAACGAGTACTTCCCCTAAGTACAATAGAAGAAGCTTTTGGATTTTCACATTCTTCTATGAAAGTTAACTCATGGTCAAATATTTTATCAACATGAACATGACCTGCAGAACCTAATTTATCTTCTGTTAAATCTTCAATATCAGTTACTAATTTAGCACCAGTAGCTTTTGAAATTCTTTCAATGTCAGATTTTTTAACTCTTTTGAAAGCCATAATTCCAGCTTTTTTCAAGTAGTGTTCAGCTAAATCATCTATTCCTTTTTGACAGAATAATGCATTAGCCCCAGAGTCAACTATTTTATCAACTAATCCTTTAATCATTTCTTCTTCATTATTTAAGAATAGTTCAAATTGTTCAGGACTTGTAATATCAATTTTAGTATCAGTATTGATTTCTTTTAATTCAATAGGATATTTCATAATAGCTATTTTAGCATTTTTAAGATCTTTAGGCATATTTTTAGATAATGGAGCTTTATCCATTACAACACCTTCAGCTAAGAATGAATCTTCAACAGAATCTCCTGAAATTCTTTGAATATTAATATTATCAATGTCAGAAACACCATCTTCTTCAATTCTTAAAGTAGCTTCTACAATAATATCAGCTAATTTATCTTTAGCATAGTTTGATCCTTTACCACTTAATGCAGTTATAGCTACTTTTTTAAGAGTTTCTTTATCATTAGCATCAATAGCTACATTTTTTAATATTTCAAGAGCTTTTGCAGTAGCATTTCTATATCCTTTTACAACAACAGAAGTTGAAATTCCATCTTCTAATAATTCTTGAGCTTTATTTAATAATTCACCAGCAATGACAACAACAGATGTAGTTCCATCCCCTACAGTTTGTTCTTGTTTTTTAGCAATTTCGACTAGCATTCTAGCTGCTGGTTGTGAAATATCCATTTCTTGCATGATAGTTGCACCATCATTAGTTACAGTAATATCACCCATAGAATCTGTTAACATTTTATCCATACCTTTAGGACCAAGAGTAGTTCTTACTATATTAGCAAGGACTTTACCTGCAGTAATATTCATTCTTAAAGCATCTTTTTTTGAATATCTTTCAGTTCCCTCAGGAAGAATAAATATTGGTTGGTTTGCCATATTATCACCTTTAATTTAATTTAAAAAATAAATATAAAAATAAGTTTTTTATATAATTAATATGGGTTAGAGGTTATATAAAAAACTTTCTTAAAAAAAATAATACTAGGAACTTTTCATCGATTTATATAAATTATTTAATTTTTTTGTGTATGATTGTTCAATTGATATTTAATAATGAGTTATAATTGTTTAAGATATATTTATTGTTATGTTGTTTTGAATTTATTTTTTTAAAACGAGTGCCCGCCAGAATTTAGTTTTGTAAGACTCTTATTAATTATTTTATCATAATTTAGTTAAAAACTGTTGATATTCCTTTAAAACTCAAAAAATTGAAAAAATACGATACTAAAATCCAAAAATAATTAATTTTGGCGAATACCCTTTACAATTATCCTTATCCAACATTAGCTGCCACTATTAACTTATTTATCAATTCTTATCAATTCTAAATTCGTTAGCTTTAAAATGTCCTTTATTCCAATTTTTTTCTAACTTCTTTTAAAATCGAAATCTCAAAAATTTTGAACAATCACCACACACTAAAATAATAAAACAATGCCCTATGTATCTTTATTTCAATTTTTAAAGTATTCTACAACAGATCTTACAAATTCTATTTTATCCCAAAAACAGAAACAATGATAATCTTCCCACAAAATAATATAGCTAGTGCTTTATTTAAATATAGTTTAAACTATGAGCCAGATATTGCTGGATTTAGTGAACTTGTATAAGAAGCAGAAAAACTTATTAAAGAAAAAAAAACATCAAAATTGGAGTTAATCCATTCCATACTAGAAAATATTAATAAACTTGCAAAAGAATATTATGCAGATAATTACTTAAATCAATCATTATATTTAATTGAGGAGATAATGCAGAAAATAAACTATTAAATAATATAATATTATAATTAATAATAACAAGGTGATTTTATATGTGTTCAACTGGAGGGCCAATGGCCGACATCGACTTAAAAAAATTAAAAACAAAAAAATACAAATGTCATGACTGTGGCAATACTTTTAAAGGTCTTGGAAAAAAAGTTGTTTGCCCATCATGTCAAAGTGACAATGTAACAGCTGAAGAGTAGAACTAACTACTCTTCTCTTTATTTTTTAAGTGATTGTATGAACATAGACTTTACAAATGATGAAATACTATTTTTAGAAGGTGAAACTGGAATTGTAGGTATTATCAAAGTAGCTTATGAAAATAAAATGTTATTTATAGCCACACAAGACAATGAAGAAATTGTTCAATTTCTTGAAAGCGATGATATTATAGCTGTTTCAAACTTTAAAAAAGATAAAAGAGCTATAAAATCACAAGCTTACCTTTCACGTGAAGAAAATTCTCCTCTTGTAATATTAAATAAAAATCATCCATCAACAAAAAGACTTGAAACAGTTATATCTATTGGTGAAAAAGTTAATTTAAACTGTAACATAACACCTGGAACTCACCCAGAACAAGATGTTTTATGCTCTTGTGATAGTTTATCTGGATTAAGTATTATGAAAACTAAAAATGGAGTTAAACTAAATAAATATTTTGAAAATTACTCTATTGAAGAATTTTAAGGTTAAATAATGGTTATTAATGATTTTTATTTATTACTAGGTCAATTATTAATAGTAATAGTTATTTTAATTGTAATTCTATTTGTCATAATATTAATATTTGGAAGTTTTATAGCAAAAAAAGAACAAATACTTTTCCCTAGATTTATTTTATTTGTAGTTGATTTATTATACTCCCCATTTAAAACAATAGCTAATCTGTTAAAATTTGATGAATATTTAATTGATAATATAGCTATTAAAGTACGTGATGATGTAAATAAAGAAAAGTTCAAAAAAATACCTGCAGATAAAACATTAATATTTTTACCACATTGTTTAAGACATAGAGATTGTAAAGCTCCTCTTCAAAAAGAAGGAGTGAACTGTACTGAATGTGGATTATGTTCAATTGGAGTTATTAAAAAGAAAGCTGAACCAATGGGTTATAAATTATATATTGTACCTGGATCTAGCTTTGTTAAAAAAATAGTTATGGAAAATAAATTCAAAGCCGTTTTAGGAGTAGCTTGTCATGAAGATTTAAATCAAATGATGATGTTACTCGCTCCATATTGCCCACAAGGAGTATTACTTAGAAAAACTGGTTGTTTTGAAACAAGAGTAAATATTAAAGAAGTATTTGAAAAATTAGATTCAAAATATTAAATTATCCCCTTCCAAGTTCTTGATGAGCTCTAGCCAAGTGTCCAGCAGCTAATGCACCTATAAGAGATAATTCACCAGCTAAAACCGTGCCTGCAACAATTTCTGCAAATTCACGAGCTTTTCCAGAACCTGCAACACCTAAAATATTCAGTCCTTCATTAGCTACTTCTAAACTAGTTCCGCCACCAACAGTGGCTATTGGTAAATCAGGTAAGTTAACTGAAAAATACAAATCTCCATCCCTATTTTCTGCGGTGGTAATTCCTAAAGAGCCTTCAACAACATGAGCTGCATCTTGACCTGTTGCTAAAAATATAGCTGCAACCATATTAGCATAATGAGCATTAAATGCCATACTACCTGCTGCTGCAGAACCAATTAAGTTTTTAGTAATGTTTACTTCTACAATAGCTTCAGCAGTTGTTTTAAGCTTTTTATTTACAATCTCTTTTGGAATTAAAATATCAGCTACAACACTTTTTCCTCTTCCTTCAACAACATTAATTGCAGCTGGTTTTTTATCAACACAAACATTTCCACTTAATGCAATGTGTTTTGCATCACTTTCTTGAGCTAGTTTATCTAAAATTTTTTCAGTAGCTATTGTAACCATGTTCATACCCATACTATCTCCAGTTGAGTAAACAAAACGAGGATAAACATAACTACCAACAATCAATATTGGATCGATTTTTAAAAGTTTACCATGGGACGTTGTACTTTCAGCAAGTTCTTTTAAATCAGTGAAGTTATCAACAAACCATTGCTTAATTAATAAAGCATCACTAGCTGAGTTAGTCTTAATTACAGGAGCTCTAGTCATGAAATCTGAGGTTACAATTGTATTTACCCCGCCAGATGCAGTAATAGTAGATGCTCCCCTATTAATTGATGCAACAAGTGCTCCTTCAGATGTGGCTAATGGCACGAATACTTCTCTTTTACAGTATTGACCATTTATTTTAAGAGGTCCTGCTATGCCCATTGGAAGTTGTAAAACACCAATAGAATTTTCAATGTTTCTTTTTGAAGCTTTTTCCATGTCTAAAGTATAATTTGATATATTAACTAAATCAATTGAGTATTTTTTCTCTAAAAATTCTCTTCTAATATTAGTGGCTTCTTCTGGGGAAAATTCTCTATCAACTTGATAAAGTTTCATCTCACCATTTAATAGTTTATCAATGGCTTCTTGTTTGTTCATTTATATAACCTTTTTAATTAATTCCACAATTTGTGACGGCATAGTCGCTACTTCAACACCTGCACTATTTAATGCTTCTGTTTTACTTGCAACAGTACCTGTATTTCCTTGAATAATAGCTCCTGCATGACCCATTCTTTTACCTGGAGGCGCAGTTCTACCTGCAATATATGACACAACAGGTTTAGACATGTTTTTATTAATATATTCAGCAGCATTTTCTTCAGCATTTCCACCGATTTCTCCAATTAGCACAACAGCATCAGTGTTTTTATCTTCTTCAAATCTCTCTAGAATATCAATGTAATCAGTACCTATTACTGGATCTCCACCAATACCTACACATGTACTTTGACCAATTCCAGCACGTGTAAGCTGACTTGCAATTTCATAAGTTAAAGTTCCACTTCTAGAAATTACACCAACATTACCCTCATCAAAAATATGAGTGGGCATTATTCCTAATTTACCTATACCCGGAGAAATAATTCCTGGCGTATTTGGCCCAATAACTGTTGTTCCAATTGTTTCAGCATAAGCCACGATTTCCATACTATCATGAACCGGAATATGTTCAGATATGATAATAACTAAATTTAAATTTCTTATAGCTTCAAAAGCTGCATCTTTGGCAAAATTTGCAGGAACAAATATTATAGAAGCATTAATATCTACTTCCTCTTTTGCTTCTTCTATTGAATTAAATATTGGAACTCCACAAAAGTCTTGTCCACCCTTACCAGGGGTTATACCAGCTTCAATTTTAGTATTATAATTTAACATTTGTTCAGTGTGAAATGAACCCTGTTTTCCAGTAATCCCCTGAACAATACACCTTGTATCTTCGTTTAATAAAATCATATATAAACCTCAATTAACGTAAAATTCTTGTTTTATTTTCAAAAGGAATAGATAAATCAATGACATTCCCATTCATAAAAGCAGTAGCGGAAAATATAACACTACCTGGTAAAACATTACAAGTTGTACCTCTTTTAACTAAATAAGTATTCTTATTTCCAAGTGCTGCACCAATCATAGCTCCTGCAACAATTCCTACTGATTCCATATCTTCAACAGTAGCTACAACAACAGGATCATCTGTTTGAGATGAAACATAACCAACACCCGGTATCCGTTTAGTTTTATTTTCAATAATATCTGATACATCAGTTACATTTTTCATGCCTTTTGCAGCTGCAATAACTGAATTTGCAACATCCCCCACAAATGTTTCACCACCATATGTATCAAAACCTAAAACAATTGCATCAGGATATCTATCTTGTCTAATTTTAGCTTCAGCATATGAAATTCCTTCACCTGCATTATTAGGACTTGTAGAAATTCCAGACAAATCACCTAAATTTTCTGCACATTCTTTTAAAATATTAACAATACCTTCATTAACCATTTCAAGTAAATCATCTTCTAAAAATGCACTAACAACAACATCGTCCCCAGTAACATTTGTTAAAGCTGCATCCCTTGCACCTAGTTCTTTAAGTTTGTAAAGGTTCTTTTCAATATTTTCTACTAATGTAACACTACAGGACACATCATTTTTAGAGATGTCTGCACCTATAGCTGTAATTTTCAAAATAACACCTTTATATAATTGATTATAAAAATTAAATAAAATATTTAAATTTTACTGTTAACTACTATGTATTTTTATTTATATAATATATTCGGTAAATAGGCACTTTTTATAATTATTTAACCTTGTAGAAACCCTCCTTTAAAATATTTGTATTGTTCTGTAAATGTTATATAATACATTTTTTAGTTTTGTTTCTTTATTTTTGAGTTTTGTGCTTTTATTATAGTTTTTTCCGCTGAATTTTCTTTTTATTACCTATATAACACTTTTTACGTTCATTTTTTGTGCCTATATGTCAGAGGATTGTTGTACTATTTAGTCTGTAATTGTCCTGTTTTTTCTCGTGTTTTTAATGATATTTGGTCGAATGCCCCTATTTCTTTGTTTATGCATTTTTTATTGTTTTTGTGTCATATGCTCTGTTTTTTAGGATGTATTGTGGTTTGTAAGTTTTTTAATTGTTTTATTGACTGTATTGCAAGTTGTGTATCGTATTTTTGGGCCTCTTTTTGCTGCATGATTCTTGTGTCGACACCTATGATAATATATTTTTTTAATGTAGCTTTTTTCTGCATTTTTCCTCTTATTTTTTTGCGCAATAGTGGTATGCGTAGTCATTTGTGTGTCCGGTTCCATCTATTGCTGCTAATTCATAATCTATTGGATGCATCTAATAATTTAATAATTTGTTTAAATCTTTTAATTTTGTCTCTGGTATTCTTACAAAGAATTTTTTTTGGATTGTTGTGTAGTGCGGTAGTTTGTTAAGTTTTAGAAATTATTGTTATATAAAAAATGGACTTTGTTGAAATCCTATATTTACAGTTGAAATTTCACATCGAGTTTATTTTTTTTCTATTTTAAACTCTTATTTCTGGTGTTTTATGATATATTTATTTCTATTTTATTTACATTTGAAATATTACATGGTATTTTTTAAAAAAAGATTTTAAAAAGTTATTTATAGTAAAATGGAGAATATATATTTATATGAATAATAAAAATAAACATTCTCCAAGTATAGTTAGGTTTTCTGAGAATAAAAGTCTTTTGGATTTTGGCTTTAAAAAGCAAACAAAAAAATTTTTTAAAAAGTATAAAAATCAATGTAAAAGCGATATTAAGTCAAATGAACTGGTTAAATTCATTGAATTTACTTATAGCTATTCTAATGGTTGCTTTAAATAAGTATTCTAAGTAAATTATAATTCTTAACCTGCATTATTTTACGATTGTTGCTTTAAAAATTTATTTAAATATGACTTATCGAGAAACTAATTGGATTTTGTATCGTTTTCAAGTGGTTTGAAAAGTTATCTATAAAATTAAAAAATCGCCAAATATTTATTCTACGCTCCAGAAATATTCTTTAAAAAAATGCCTACCTTGCATGTTTGAAAGAATAACTAAGCAAATATTAAACCAAAATTAATTGCGCTTGATGGTACAGGATTTCATTAATAACTATGCAGACAAAATATTTAAGCGCAAATCTAGGGGAAAAGAAAGAAAAAGCTCACACTAAATGCCATTGCAGTTGATGTTGATAGCAGAATAATCCTTTACTCACAAGCGACAAAAGGTCCAAAACACGACACAAAATTATGCAATAACTACGAATAAGAGGTTTAAGGAAATATTATGTTGATTATATAATAGCTGCAAAGCATACGATACAAATAAAATAAGAAAATGTATAAAACGAAGAAATATAAATGTTTCAGACAAAATACCTCTAAAATCCAACTTCAAAAACATGGTAGAGAAAATTAAGCATAAAAAACCTTTGATGAAGAAATATGCTCCAAAACAATACATAAAGTATTTTTAACCCAATAAAAAGAAAATTATCAGGAACAAAGAAAAGCAAACACACAAGACTGTAAAACAGAGAAACAATACTCAAAACAGCAATATAAAACATCGAAAGAGTAGTAAAAATTTTAAATTAAGATTTCAACAAATTCCAAATTTCAAAACTTTAATAAATAATAATATTTAAATTAAATTATAATGTATTCACAAACAAAAATCGCAATCCCGATTTTTCAAGAGAAAATAGAAGATGTAATTACAGTAGCTAATGATTGCATTAACAAAGGTGCAGATATTTTGGAATTTAGAATTGATGCACTAAAAGAACCTAATTTTAAAGATATCAAATATGCAATTGAGGAGATTAATTTTCCAATTATAGCTACTAATAGAATTGAAAGTGAATGGGGCTCTTTTAAAGGATCTGAAGAAGAAAGAATTGATATTTTATATAAATGTGCAGATTTAGTAGAATATGTTGATATTGAACTTCAAAGTAATGATGAATATATTGAAAAAATACATAAAAGTGGAGTCAAAACAATTGTTTCTTATCATGATTTTGAAAAAACCCCAGAAATAGATGAAATTACCTACATTGTAGAAAAAGAGCTTGAACTTGGAGATATTGCTAAAGTAGCTTTTATGCCTCATGATCTAGAAGATACTTTAAAAATCCTAGCTATATTATCTCATTGTAAAAACACAATTGCTATTTCAATGAGTGATTTAGGCAGTTATACTCGTGTTATGGCATCTAAATTTGACTCACCCATCACTTTTGCAGCTGGAAGAGATGCAACAGCACCCGGTCAAATTGATATTGAAACTATGAAAGCTCTACTTAATATGGATTTAAATATTTTAGATTAATGATTTATATGGCTAAAAAAACAATTTTAGTTCTGATTATAATAATTTTATTAATAATATTTGCAGGTAATTTAATTTTAAATAAACAATGTATTGAAATATATATTGATGGTGAAAATGTAACTGCATCCTCTAATGTGCCCATACTTTCAAATATTAATATTACTGAACTTAATCGTGATTTGTGCAATTATACTTTTTTGGTTATGGATAATAGTTCTTCAAACATCACTACTTTAAAAAATGGTCTTAAAAATATTTCTAATAGCTATGGTTTAGATAACCCGGAAATTAAAATCGATTCTAGTATTGGTGAAAACCAAATTCCAATAATCTTTTATGTTGATGGAACTTCAATGATTCCTACTCTACAAGATGGGCAAAGTGTTCTTTTAAATAAAACTAAAAATATTCATGTCGGTGATATTGTAGTTAGTGATTCAAAAGAGTAT
The DNA here is from genome assembly GCF_001639275.1 of Methanobrevibacter oralis. Lineage (NCBI taxonomy): Archaea > Methanobacteriati > Methanobacteriota > Methanobacteria > Methanobacteriales > Methanobacteriaceae > Methanobrevibacter > Methanobrevibacter oralis. The sequence goes on along the minus strand of NZ_LWMU01000074.1, from coordinate 853 downwards.
GGAATTATAATTAAAAGAGTAGGACAGATAAATGGAAATAAAGTTTATCTTGAAAGTGATAATAAAAAAATAGAATATGAATATTCAGATGGATACGTTTATAAAACAGAATGTGTGAAAACTTGGGTTGATATGTCTAATATCTATGGAGTAGTTATTAGATATTAATAATAATTATCATCAATACTTAAATAAGCATTAAATAGCATTGTGCCCTTCTTCACCAGTTCTTATTCTTATTACACTATCAATTGGATAAATAAATATCTTACCATCTCCAATATTTCCAGTATGAGCACTTTTTTTAATGGTATCAATAATCACATCAACATTCTCATCTTTTACAACAAGTTCAATACGGGTTTTTGGAATAAGATCAATACAGTAACTTGAACCCCTATATGATTCTTGAATACCCTTCTGACTTCCACGTCCCTTTACTTCAGTTACATTCATACCTTTACATCCTATCTTAGATAATGCATCTTTAACATCAATATATTTTTCTTGTCTTATAATAGCAACAATACATTTCATAATATTTACTCCTATTAATTATATGCAGATTCTTCGTGAAGATTAGTATCAAGACCACTAATTTCTTCATCTTCTTCAACTCTAATCCCATTTAATAATTTATCAATAAGTTTTGCTAGTATGAAACTTATTGTAAATGAATATATTATAATCACTATTACACTTATAGCTTGTACTACAAATTGAAATGGGACTGTCAATTTGTTAGCTCTTGTTTTCGTTTTTCGATCCAGCCATCTTTTTGGTGCATTATTTGATTGAATATTCCTTCTAATGTTCTGAATTTCTTTTTGTGTGCTTTGGGCATTGTATTTCC
>NZ_LWMU01000073.1 GCF_001639275.1 Methanobrevibacter oralis | reverse complement strand
ATATTATACAACCGAAAATCAGTTAATTAACTTATTTAAAGATAAATTTTATGAAATTATTGGCTTCAAATCATTTTATGAAAATTGGCTAAACCTATATGGTAAAAATTTTTAGAGAAAAACTATAAATCAAATGTTAAAAGTTAGAGTAATTTCTAACTTTTACTTATTTATAATTATTAAAAAAAGTTATCTTTCTTCAATATATAATTTTTTCATGTGGTCGCCTTGTTCAATTGCATTAACAACATCTTGACCTTTAATTACTTGACCAAATACAGTATGCACTCCATCTAAGTGTGGTTGTGGTGAGTGAGTGATAAAGAATTGACTTCCACCAGTGTTTTTTCCTGCATGTGCCATAGATAATGCACCAGTACCGTGTTTATGAGGGTTTCCTTCAGTTTCACATTTGATAGTGTAACCTGGGCCACCTGTACCATTACCTACAGGACAACCTCCTTGAATTACAAAATTAGGTATTACTCTGTGAAAAGTTAATCCATCATAAAAACCTTCTTTTATTAATTTTTCAAAGTTAGCTACAGTTCCAGGTGCTTCATTTGGGAACAATTCTAATTCGATTATTCCTTTGTCAGTTTCTATTATTGCGACTTTCATTTTTTCACCTTTAAATTTTAAATAACATTAATACTATAATTACTTATTGATTAAGTATTTTATGGATGTTTTATTATGGATACAAAAAAGCTCATTGGTATTGAAGATAATTATTTTATTAATACATTTACAAGACAACCTGTGGTATTGGATCATGGAGAGGGAGTAAAAGTTTGGGATAAAGATGGAAATGAATATTTGGACATGTTTGCAGGAATAGCTGTAAATACACTGGGACATAATCATCCAAAATTAGTTAAAGCTATTAAAGACCAAGCAGAAAAGTTAATTCATATTTCTAGTATTTATTATAATGAACCAGCTCTCATATATGCTAAAAAATTAATTGATTTAACAGAATTTGATAGGATATTTTATGCAAATAGTGGTGCTGAAGCTAATGAGGGTGCTATTAAACTAGCTATTAAATACACAGGAAAAAGTGAAGTTATATCAGCTGTAAATTCTTTTCATGGAAGAACTATAATGGCATTAGCAGCTACTGGCCATGAAGAATATCATGAAGCATTTAAGGCGATTTTACCAACTGGATTTAAACAAGTTCCTTTTGATGATATTGAAGCTTTAAAAAATGAAATAAATGAAAATACAGCAGCTATTATAATAGAACCTATACAAGGTGAAGGTGGAGTTAATATAGCTTCTAGAGAATATTTTGTTGAAGTTGAAAAACTCTGTAGGGATAATGGTATTGTGTTAATTGTAGATGAAGTTCAAACAGGTTTTGGAAGATGTGGAACTTTATTTGCACATGAACTTTATGGGATTAAACCAGATATAATGACAATGGCTAAAGGAATTGGTGGAGGAGTTCCAATGGGTGGAATCCTTGCAACTGAGGAAATATCTAGTGCATTTGTACCAGGAGATCATGGAACTACTTTTGGTGGTGGACCATTAGTTTGTGCTGCAGCTGATGCGGTTTTAAATACAATCATCAAAGAAAATATTTTAGACAATGTTAATGAAGTTGGACAATATTTTATCAATGAACTAAATAAATTAAAAGAAAATCATGATATTATTAAAGATGTAAGGGGGCGTGGTTTAATGATTGGTGTTGAACTTACTGAATCTGGTGCCAAATATGTTGATGAATTAAGAGAGAAGGGATTTTTAATTAATTGTACTGCAGGCAATGTTTTAAGGTTTGTTCCACCTTTAATTATTAATAAAAAAGAAATCAATAAATTTATAAAAGCTTTAGATGAAACACTCTAAAGTTTCCAATTCTTTTTTTCTAATACTTTTTCAAAAGAACTTGAAAGTTCTAAGTCATGTATTCTATCTAAATCAGCCCACATCCAATCAACATGTTCATCACTTAATTTAAATTCACCAGAATTTATATTAAGCTTCATAACCATTTGAACAGTTTTTTTATGAGAATAATCTACTTGAACAGCTTCAAAAAATTCCTCTATTTCAACATCTAAATTACATTCTTCTGAAATTTCACGTAGTATAGCATGATCAAACGATTCTCCGGGATCTACTTTTCCGCCAGGCAGTTCCCATTTTTCAGGGTCTGTTTTTGAAGAGGGATGCCTTTTTAAAATTAAAATTTCATTATTTTCGTTTTTAATTATTCCACGCATTGTAAGACCAAAAAAACTTTCCATTTTTTTTACCTCATAATTCAGTTTATTCAATTATTTTAATATATTCATCGGAGAGTAGGGGACTGTCAATTGTTAGGTCTTTTGTATATAAATAGTGTTTAATTTTTCAATTCTGTCTATTTGGTCTTCTTTTTGATTTTTACGAAAGTTTTAAATACTATTTGTGTTTTTTATTTCAAATTTTTTATTTTTTGAATTTTATTAAATATCTTAAGCCCCATTTTTCCTTTTAATTATTCTTTAAATAATTTATTATTACTTAAATTAAATTTTAAATGTTAATTTTTTGTTATAATTGAAATAAGGTACATATAAGTTTATATAGGTTGGAAGACAAATAATTATATATGAAAACTGAAATTAAGTGCCTTCCATATCTTAGATTGGATGGCGAGCAATATATATTTATCGGTGATTTTAAAAATCCTATTCGAAAAGGATTTTTAGATAGAAAAAAAGCCTTGTTGAAAAAATGTTTATATTCATATTAATTCTTCCTATTGAATCAATATTGGATTATAATTATTTTGTTAATAAAAATGGTGAAATCGAAGAACGTTATCCTTATTGTAAACATTGTGGTTCTAAAAAAGTTTATTAAAAAAGATTTTAATCGGAGAATTTTGTACTTAGAATCTGGTTTAGCTGTTAAGGTAAAAATTAAAAGATATGAATGCAATGATTGTAAAAGAAAATGTCAATCAGAATTCTCTAAATATTATAATAAATACTGCAATTTTTCAAATAATATTAAAAATAAAGCAAAAAGATTACTCCAACATGGTTGGAAATCCTTAAGAAATCTTAAAAATGATTTTAAGGAATTATATATCATTAAATAATCATCTTTATGAATCCCATTAGAAAATACATATTTTGTAGTGATTCACTATACTGGTGTGATGAGGAATCATAACTCTCAGGATATTTTGGCTATGACGCACAATGGGTTATGCTAAAGGGCAAATGGTGGTATAGGCTTGATATATTTGATACATATAAGAAACATGCCTGTAGCATAATCAAATATCAAATAATGAATCAAATAGAATCGTTAAAAATTTTATTAACAAAAACATATCCATTAAAATACCGTAAAAGCAATAGTAACATGATTCAAAACAAGGATTATGATGAAATAATGAATGAATTAGGATTTGTTCACTAACATTGAATTAAAAAAAAATCATCCTGACCTCTTTGATTACAAAATTAAAAAAATTAAGTAAAAGACAAAAAAAAGACTTAGAACAAGAAATAAAAGAATATCTTGAAATATTTCACGAATTATTATAACCAACAAATTTTCAACAAAGCAATTTGTTATATTGACTTATTAAAAACGAATTAAAAAGGTTTCCCAAACCTTTAGTCAAATATTTAAATAAAAACTTTTTCTCAGAATATATAAAATTTTTAAAATTCTTAGAAAATCCTTTTAAAGAAAAACTAGAAAGAACTAATAATAAACTAGAAAATTATTTAGGAAATACATTAGATAAAACACAAAAAGAATTTATAGAACTCCAGAAGGCCTATTTGCTTATATAATGTCAGAAAAAATGGTTGGGTCGAAAACCAAAATCAAGACCTAACAAATTGATAGTCCCCAAAATCGATATATATATATATATATATATAAGATTTGAAACTTTATAATTAAAGTAAAAAATCATATTTAATATACTTAGAAAAAAATTAAATAATTATTTATTACTCAAATATAAGGTGATTTAATGGAAACTTTAGATAAATTAGGATTAATAATTACTTATGAAACTAAAACTATTTTTGGAATACTGGGGATAATATTGGGATTTATAATTTGGGCAATAGCTCCATATTCTGGACTTATAAATGTCATATTCTTAATTATACCTTCAATGTTATTAATAATTCCAAGTGAAACTGTGAAAAACAGTAAAATACTGGGAATTATTTTTATAGTACTATTATTAATTATAATATTCTCATTAAGTGGTTCTTATAATGATATTCCAGGTGATTTTTATACTGGAGTTGCGGGAGCTTATGTTAGAATGCAAACTGCTATAACTCTCCAAATAATATTATCGATTTATAATTTATTCTGTGCATTTTTATTAATAATTCCTTCTCAGCACAAGCACACTAAAGTTTCGACTCAAACATCAGTTATGACAAATAAAACTGAAAAAAATTATGATAAATTTTGTAGTGAATGTGGGGAAGGCATATATAATAATTCTAAGTTCTGTCCAAGCTGTGGGACGAAAGTAGATGAATGAAAATAATAGAAGTGGTTAGATGTGTTTGCCAGAGACATGTATTGAAATTCAATACTAAAAAACTGTAAAAAGAGATATGCTTAAATTAGAAGGAGAAATTCATAGTATATCAAATCAAGAATTAAAAATTTATGTAGCTACTATGATAAATGGGGATCGGAGTTAAAGATTAAAAATACAAAATTCTGTGATAAATGTGGTGCTAAATTAAAAGAGTATTAAATAGGTGGTTTTTTATGACTAAATTTTGCGACATTTTGCGATAAGTGTGAAATGGAAGTAAAACTAACATCAAATCCACAAAACAACTTTAACAATCCAAATATCTCTCTTGAAGTTAATGAGAAAAGTATGCCTATTGCAATATTCATTTCCTTCTTTTTAAATGGTTTAAGTATGGTATATGTAGAAAATATTTTAAAAGGAGTTGGATATTTTATTAGGTTCAATAATCATTTCTTTAATAATACCGTCCATTTTTTTGGACTATTAACATTTATTATTAGTATTATAATTTGGATTATTGGTTAATTTTAACTTATCAAAAGTTAATAACGTTAATCAGCAAAAAAGAATGTTATTAATGAATTATATGAATGATAATTAAAGGTGAGAAAATGGAAAAAAATCAAAAGATAATAATAGGTGCATTAGTTGTAATAATTGCAGTTATTGCAATTGTTGGTGCAGTAATGTTCATTGATGATATGAATAAACAGGAAAATCACAATTCCTGCCGAATATACTTTGGAAAGTAATGAATCAGGAGTTGAGACTTATAAAAATAATCTTAGTAATGGTTATAAATTAGAAATTAAAGAAGATACAAATTCTAAAGGAATTAAAAAAGAAGATATGTATGGCAGTATAATGAAATGTACTGTGGATGGTAAAAATTACATTATTACCTGTTATAATCCTGTTGATAAATCAAAAGAAGTATCTCCAGCAAATATGGTATTGTATGATGTTTCAGATATTAAAGTGCATCCAGGAGTAAAACCAGTTCAATGCGCGTATCAATCAGATGAAAATACTTTTCCAAAGATTATGACTCAAACTGATAATCCCTATGATTTAAAAACATTGAGTAATATGAATAGAACTGGTAATTTAAATGCTTCAAGCATTCAACAATATTTCCCACCGACATATACTGATGCTTGTAAAGAAATTAAAGAAAGAGATGATGCGTATCTTTTAAATAGATATTATGGAATCTAAATTAAGGAGAAAATATATGAAAATTTTAAACAAAATAGAATTTGTCTTAATTTTATTAATTTTTACAATGGGCTTTGTAACATCTGCAAATGTGCATGATTTCAAGTATCCGAATACATTTGAGAAAACTGATGATGGTGATGTTTATATTAATGATATGGGTCAGGGTATGATTGTTTATGAATATGATGATGTTTCAAAAGCACTTTTCCTAACAAATCATGATCAATATGTATGTGAATACTATGAAGATAATTATTATGCTTTCGCAGATGATGAAAATAATATGGGAGGTCTTTTAGAACTTGTTGAATATAAAGGAGATAAATACATTGTCATTTCAACAATTTTACTAGGCAATCTTGAATCTGAAAGCGGATATATCCAAGATAATATAGAAGAATTTAATAAATTAAATAATGTGGGACTGTCAATTTGTTAGGTCTTTTGTATATAAATAGTGTTTAATTTTTCAATTCTGTCTATTTGGTCTTCTTTTTGATTTTTACGAAAGTTTTAAATACTATTTGTGTTTTTTATTTCAAATTTTTATTTTTTTGAATTTTATTAAATATTTTTAGTCCCCTTTTTCCTTTTATTTATTCTTTAAATAACTTATTGTTACTTAAATTAAATTTCAAATGTTAATTTTTTGTTATAATTGAAATAAGGTACATATAAGTTTATATAGGTTGGAAGACAAATAATTATATATGAAAACTGAAATTAAGTGCCTTCCATATCTTAGATTGGATGGCGAGCAATATATATTTATCGGTGATTTTAAAAATCCTATTCGAAAAGGATTTTTAGATGGAAAAAGCTTTGTTGAAAAATGTTTATATTCATATTAATTCTATCCTATTGAATCAATATTGGATTATAATTATTTTGTTAATAAAAATGGTGAAATCGAAGAACGTTATCCTTATTGTAAACATTGTGGTTCTAAAAAAGTTTATTAAAAAAGATTTTAATTGGAGAATTTTGTACTTAGAATCTGGTTTAGCTGTTAAGGTAAAAATTAAAAGATATGAATGCAATGATTGTAAAAGAAAATGTCAATCAGAATTCTCTAAATATTATAATAAATACTGCAATTTTTCAAATAATATTAAAAATAAAGCAAAAAGATTACTCCAACATGGTTGGAAATCCTTAAGAAATCTTAAAAATGATTTTAAGGAATTATATATCATTAAATAATCATCTTTATGAATCCATTAGAAAAATTACATATTTTGTAGTGATTCACTATACTGGTGTGATGAGGAATCATAACTCTCATGGATATTTTGGCTATGACGCACAATGGGTTATGCTAAAGGGCAAATGGTGGTATAGGCTTGATATATTTGATACAATAAAAAACATGCCTGTAGCATATCAAATATCATATAATGAATCAAATAGAATCGTTAAAAATTTTATTAACAAAAGCATTCCATTAAAATACCGTAAAGCAGATAGTAACATGATTCAAAACAAGGATATGATGAAAATAATGAAATGAATTAGGATTTGCTCACCAACATTGCATATTTCATTTATATAAAAATATTTTAGAATCCATGCAATCTGAAATTAATAAAACAATAAAAAATTACAAGCAAGAATTAAAAAGAAAACATCCTGAACTCTCAGATTACAAAATTAAAAAAATAAATAAAGACAAAAAAGAAGACTTAAAACAAGAAATAAAAGAATATCTCGAATTATTTCACGAATTATTTAACCAACAAAATTTCAACAAAGCAATTCGTTATATTGACTTATTAAAAAATGAACTAAAAGGATTTCCCAAACCTTTAGCCAAATATTTAAATAAAAACCTTTTCCCAGAATATAGAAAATTTCTAAAATTCTTAGAAAATCCATTTAAAGAAAAACTAGAAAGAACTAATAATAAACTAGAAAATTATTTAGGAAATACACTAGATAAACACAAAAAAAATTTATAGAACTCCAGAAGGCCTATTTGCTTATATAATGTCAAGAAAAGATGGTTGGATCGAAAACCGAAATCAAGACCTAACAAATTGACAGTCCCGAGAGTAGCTTCTTCACTAATTATAAATACAATCACGATTAAAATTAAAAATATAATGTAACTTTTAGGAGCATAAATATGGATTTAAATATTAAAGTTAATGATAAAAATCACTTAGATATTGGTGGAGCAGATGCATGCGATATTGTGGAGGAGTTTGGAACTCCAACTTATGTAATTGATGAAAATAGGATAAGAGATAATTATAATAGATTTTATAATGCTTTTTCAAAATATTATCCAGATTTTAAAGTATTTTATGCATGTAAAGCTAATACTAATCTTGCTGTTATGAAAATTTTAGAAAGCGAAGGTTGTTGTATTGATGCAGTTTCACCTGGAGAAGTGCATATTTCAAAAATGTTAGGTTTTTCAGGGGATAGGATATTATTCACAGGTAATAATATAACTAATGATGAATTGAAATTTGTGCATGATGAAGGTGCAGTATTAAATATTGATTCTGTTTCAGCACTTAAAAGATTAGCTAAAATAGTTGATCCTGAAGGTTTAAAAATTTCATTTAGAGTAAATCCAATGGTTGGTGCTGGACATCACGACCATTGTATTACTGGAGGAGTGATGAGCAAATTTGGAATAATGGGCTTAGAAGCTGTTGAAGTATATTCATTAGCTAAAAAATTAGGTTTTACTCCTGTTGGTATGCATTCTCATATTGGATCTGGAATATTAGATCCTGAACCATTTAAATTAGCTATTGAATCCACAATGGATATTGCAGGAAAGGTTCATCAAGAAGCTGGAATTGATTTTGAATTTGTTGATTTTGGTGGAGGTGTTGGAATTCCATATACTCCCGATGAAAAATTATTAGATTTAGATAAATTTGCAGAAATTAACATTGCACTATTTAAAGAAAAATTAGAAGAGTTTGACATGGCTACACCAACTATGTATCTTGAACCTGGAAGATATTTAGTAGGAGATGCAAGTGTACTTTTGGTAAGTGTAAATAGTGTAAAAGAAAGTTATAGAAAATTCATAGGAGTAGATGCAGGTTTCCATACTCTTTTAAGACCTGCAATGTATGATTCTTATCACCATATTGTAGTTGCAAATAGAATGGATGCTCCTATTACTCAAAAAGTAGATATTGCTGGAAATGTTTGTGAATCAGGAGATTTATTTGCACGTGATAGATTAATGCCAGATGTTGAGGAAAATGATGTTTTAGCTATTTTAAATGCTGGGGCATATGGCTTTACAATGTCTTCAAACTACAATTCAAGACCATTGGCTTCTGAAGTGTTAATAACTGATGGCGAAGCTAATTTAGTACGCGAAAGAGAAAGATTTGAAGATTTATATGATAAACAAATAATTCCTTCTCATTTAAAATAAGTGATAATATGATGGATTTAAAAGGATTAAAATTTTCTAAAATGCATGGAATTGGTAATGATTTTTCTATAATCGATGAAAGTGAGGGGATAGTCATACCTGAAAGTGATAAAGCTGAAGTTTGTAGATTTTTATGCCATAGAAACTTTGGTGTAGGTGGAGATGGAGTTCTATTTGTAGAATCCTCTGAAGTAGCTGATATTGGATATAGAATGTTTAATCCAGATGGAAGTGAAGCTGAAATGTGTGGAAATGGCATAAGATGCTTTGCTGATTTTGTATATCGTAAAAATATTTTAAAACAGGAAAAAATGACTGTTGAAACTAAAGCAGGAATCAAAACGATTGAAATTTCATTAGAAAATGATGAACCTGTGCTATTTAAAGTTGACATGGGCATATCCACTTTTAAAACTCCTGAAATTCCAATGAATTCTGATTTAGATGAGTTTATAGGAGGTAAATTAAAAGTACTTGATCGTATTTTTGATTTAACAGCTATTAGTGTTGGAAACCCTCATGCAATTATTTTCGTCGATGATGTAGATGAAGTTGATATTAATAAATATGGTCCAGCTATTGAAACTCATGAATTTTTTCCAGAAAAAATAAATGTTCACTTTGTTGAAGCTATATCTAAAAATGAGGGTAAAATGATAACTTGGGAACGTGGTGCTGGAGTTACATTAGCTTGTGGAACTGGAGCGACTTCAACTGTTATTGTAGGTTATAAATTAGGACTTTTCGATGAAAATATTTTACTGCATTTACCTGGAGGAGACTTAAACTTTAATATTTATGAAAAAGAAAAAGCAATAGGGGCATTTATGGAAGGTCCTGCAACACTTGTTTTTGATGGGGAATTTTAAATTCTCTTTATTCTTTATTTAATAAAATATCCATTTATTAATGTTATATCTTCAAAGAAAAAATGCTCTTTTTTTACAATTTCTGCAATGAATCCTAATTCATATAAAATATTTAATGTTTTTTCATTATCTGAAAGTGAAGATTGAATTAGCTGGACAATTCCCCCATCATTTAAATGATTCTTCACTTCGTATAAAAATAAATCAATAATTTTTCTTCCATTTAATCCACCGTCAAAAGCATAATTTATGGTGTCTTCTATAATATCACCTTCTTCAGTCGGTAGATATGGAGTATTAAATAAAATTACATCAAACTTTCTATTTCCAACGGGCTCAAACAAGTTTCCAAAGAGTATTTCGATGTTATTGATTTTATTCAATTTAAAATTTGTTTTAGCTAGCTCACAAGCATCAAAATTGATATCTGTAACGGTTATGTCATTAGTTAATTTAGAAGCATACATTGCAACAATTCCAGTTCCAGTTCCAATTTCTAAAACACTTTGACCTTCATTTATTTGCAAATTATCTGCTAATAAATAACTATCTTCAGCAGGAACATAAACATTATCATGGGTATTAATTATAAAGTCCATTTGAACACCTAATAATTAATAGGATTTAATTTTCTTGTTAAATCAAGAATTTCTTCTGGCTTTAAAGTTATCACTCGTTTAGATAAATAATCAATTAAATCTTCAGAATCAATAGCATTAATTTTTTCTTTAATTTCTTTTTTATCAAGATTTGAAAACTCGTGGCGTGAATCGATTAAAGCATTTCTAATTTTTTTATTTCTATGTTGGAATAATGCTTTTGTAAATTTAGAATAAGTTTCAAAATCTTTATCACTAATAATTTTTTCTTTTGGTGTTAATTTAATGACACTTGAATCAATTTTTGGTTTTGGAATAAAACTTTCTGAGCTAACATCAGTTAGTTTTTCAATTTCACATTTAAAATATAATATTGCAGAAAGCCTAGAATAGTTTTTACTTCCAACTTTTCCATTCATTCTTAAAGCAAATTCTTTTTGATACATTAAAATAGCTAAATCAAAATCATAATTTAAAAATTTAAAAGTAATTGGCGATGAAATTTGATAAGGCAAATTAGAGATGATTTTATTAAATTTTGGAAAATCAACATTTAATGCATCATCATTAATTAACTTTACATTATCAATTTTATTATCTCTAAGTCGTTTTGACAATATATTACATATACTAGGGTCTTGTTCAATAGCTATTACTTCTTTTGCTCTTTTAGATAATTCAAGTGTTAAAGTACCAATTCCACTACCAACTTCTAATATGACATCACTTTTACAAATATTTCCAAAATCAATAATTTGATCTCTTTTATTTTTATCAATCAGATAGTTTTGACCAAGATTTTTATTTAATTTTATACCATGTTGGTTTAAAATATTTTTGGTTGTTTTAGATAAAGATTGAGAGTTACCATCATTCAATTTATCACTTTTTTCTTGGTTTTCTTTGATTTTTATTAGCTTTTGGTATTTGTGTAAATATGTAATATTTTTTTTTACCTTTTTTAATAGTACTTGTATCTAGTTCTTGTTGAACTCTATTTACAATCATTCCAACAGGATCGGTTAATGTTGGTACTCTTTCAGTAATATCTTCAAAACTTTCAAAGGGTTTTTCTTTTCTAGCTTCAATAATTTCCCACATGTATTTTTTACCAATTCCTGGAAGTAATTCTAATTTGTGAAGTCGTGTACTGAGTGCTCCGGCAGTATTGAAAAATTCAACATAGCGATCTTCATTTTTTTCAATAATATCTCTAATAGCATATTCAAGTTCTACTCTACTTGTTGCAGTTAAGTTTTCATAATCAAGTTTTCCAAGAACTCTATAAATTTTATCTCTTTTTCCCTTTCCAATATATACTGTGTCTTGGATTTCTAAATCAACTCCTTTTTTAGGAGCTAATTCGAGTAAAGTAAATCTTTCAGTACCAATAGCTTGAGCAATAGCTTTGCCATTAAATTTAGACATGTCTGAGGTGACATATCCTCGACTTAGATAATCAAGTACAACAGCATTTTCTTCTCTTTTTGCTGTTATCATTTTTTCATTGTTATTTTTATTATCCATGTTATCACTTCGCTATTGTTTTTTTTTGATTATAACTTAATAGATATAAACTTGCTAATAGTTTTATTTTTTAAGTGTAATAAACATAACTAAAAAAGTAGTAAATAAATAACTTATAGAATTAAATTAATTTTTTTTAAAAAAGAATAAGGTAGAATAGTTTATAACTATTCTTGAGCTTCATATTGTTCTAAAATTTCAAGAATTTGTTCCATTTCATCTGTAGTTGGTTGGTGAATTTCTTTATTAAAAATTAATCGTAAATCAGATAAATCTTTTGGAATCAAATCAACAATACGAACAGCAACTTTTTGTTTTATGTTAACTTTGTCTTGAAGTTCTTCAATAAGCTTTTCACTATCTTCAAGGGAATATCTTTTGAATCTGGAAAGATAGTTTAAAGTAATATTTTGTTCATAATTTAATTCATTATCTTCAGAATATTCTTCAAGAACTTCTTTGACTTCAGCGCCAGTTATTGGCTCGGTTTCGATTATATTTTTACCAATCATAGAACTCAGTTTTGTAATTTTAAGTGATCAGGTCTAATGATTAATTCTTTTGCTTTGTTACCATCATTTAATTCCACAATATATGCTTTTCCTTTTTTATCAGTAATTTTACCAGTTTTTCCGTGGAATCTAGGATGTGGTTGTCCTTTTTGTATACTTGGGTTAATAGTAATGTGAACTAAATCATTTATTTCGAATTTTTGGAGTTTATTTGTAATAGGATTTGTCCTACCTGCTCTTTGTATTTTAGTTAATTTTTTTCTTGATCTACTTTTAAATCCTCTTGATCTTTGCATTTATATTACCTCTAATCGATTATACTGGGTATAAATTAAAATCTATGCTATCAGCTACCTAGTATTAAAAAGCCCATAAATACTAGTAACATAGATATGTGAAAATAATTTACTAAATTACCATCAGTGATATGATAATATTATAATTTTAATTTTAAGTTATTAATATACTTTTAGTTTTTGTGCATTGCGGGACTGTCAATTTGTTAGCTCTTGTTTTCGTTTTTCGATCCAGCCATCTTTTTGGTGCATTATTTGATTGAATATTCCTTCTAATGTTCTGAATTTCTTTTTGTGTGCTTTGGGCATTGTATTTCC
>NZ_LWMU01000072.1 GCF_001639275.1 Methanobrevibacter oralis | reverse complement strand
TTTTTCTTTAATAAGATTTCTCACATCTTTTAAATTATATTTTTCTTCATTTCCAGTGATGATTTCTTTTAATTCATTTAATTGTTGGTCAGTTAGGTAAGATTTTCTACCACAATTGGAATAATTTGAAAATAAGCCAGCAATGCCATTTTCATTATATTGTTTGACCCATCGTTCACCGGTTTTTCTTGAAATATTAATGTTTTTTGAGGCTTTAGCAATACTTTCACCGTTTGCAACCATATGAATTACTAAAAGACGCCTATAAACATCGTAATATTTCCTGTACTCTTTCAACATTTCTGCAATTTCAGAAAGCTCTAAATGTTTCTTAATTTTATTATTAAATTTTTCCATGAGCATATATCTATAACTCATTAGGTATAAACTTTTGGTAAGAAACTATATTTAAAAAATTTAATTAATTTAACTAGTTAAATATATTTTTACTAGTAAATTTATTTTTTATTATTTATATTATTAAAATTATTTAACTAGTTAATATATATTTTACTAATAAGGTTATAATTTAAAAAAGACAATACTATTTATGCATCAATGTTTTAGGAGTTATTTTTAAAGTTAGAAGATTTAAGTGATGGTGTGTTTTAAAAAGAAAATTATGGAAAACTTTTAAAGACGATTTAATTAAATTTACATCTAAAAATTATAACAAGTTTCAAAAAATTAGCTATTTTAATGATACTTATCTTTCAATATTAGTTATTATAATAAAACTTTTAAAAATAGCATTAGTATAACACATATTACAATAAAGAAAAAGTCTTTTTAGGAATAAAAATAATATTATCCTCTTTTTGAATTGATGTTGTTTTATTTGAGACAATAATACCATAATTTGCTTTATATCTTTTAATTGCATTAATAATTTGTTTTTTATTTTTATTTCCATGACCAACTTCTATGGGAATGGGATTTTCAAAGTCTTTTTTTATAATAAAATCAACATTATTTTTCTTATTCACATCATAATAGATATGAAAATGGTTATTTTTTCTATTTCTAATGTTAAATAATGTTGAAGCAACTAAATTTTCAAGTAATATTCCTTCATATTCATTAGAATTTTTTAAATTATTTCCATATTTACTTGATAAGACATTATGTAAACTAGGTGTTGCAAAATAATATTTCCAAGATTTTTTAATTCTTTTAGCTTCCCCACCATATGGTTCGCAATGAACTAATAGTTGTGTTTTTTCTAAAATATCTAATATATTTTTTACATTTCCAGTTGATGTTTTTAAGTAATTAGATAGTTTTGCTTGTGATGCTTCACCAGGTTCTTGAAGTGCAATAAATCTTAAAATTCTTTTTGCATTTGCTTGATTTTCAGCAGTAAAGTTTTTGATATTAATCATATCTGTATTAACAATCTTTTCACAAATATCTATTAGCTTTGAAGTAATATCTAATGGATTACTATCATTAAATAAAAATGGAAACCCTCCATATTTAAAATATTCATTCCAATCATAAGAAGAGTAGTTAATATTATTAATAATAGTTGATTTAGCTTCCTTTTCATAGTTAATTGCTTCTTTAATCTCTCCAGTAAATATTATTTTTTCTAAAGCTTCAGAAATATGATTAAGATCAATATTATATTTTAATTTTAAATGTTGGTTATAATTAAGAGGAGTAATAATTTTTTTAAGCATTCTTCTTGATGCATCTGCATTATATTCTAAATTAAGTGCAGATGAACCAGTGAAAATCATGAAAATATTTTCATTTTTATCATAAATTATTTTGCCGGTTAATGACCAGTTTTTATCATATTGAGACTCATCTATTAAAAGGAATATTTTTTTTTATTAAGAGTTCTTAATGTTGCATCATGATGATCTTTTAAATAAATATTTATGGTTTGAAGTATGTTACAATCAGTTAAGCTATTTAAATCTTCACAAGACAAATATAAAATTTGATTTGGGAGAATATTATGTTCTTTTATTAAATAATCATATAATTGATATAGGATTGTTGTTTTTCCAACACCTCTTAGTCCGGGTAGAACAATAAATCTGTTTATTTTGTTTTCCAATATAAAATTATCAACATATTTTTTAATTTCATAAAATTCGTATCTATTATTTATTTTTTCATTGTTTTGAATTAGTTTATTATTTATTAATTAACCAAATATTTGGGCATTATTATATAAGTAATTAAGTAAATATTTGAGTATTATAAAAGAGAAAAAGTAATTGGTGGAATAAAAATAATATTATCCTCCTTTTGAATTGATGTTGTTTTATTTGAAACAATAATACCATAATCTGCTTTGTATCTTTTAATTGCTTTTGAAATTTGTTTTTTATTTTTTTTACCTATTCCAACATCTATAGGGATTATTCTACCATCGATTGTGTTAATTAAGAAGTCAACTCCTTCTTTTTCACCATCAAAAAATATTCCAAAATTCATTCTAGATTTTTGTTTTAATTTAAATAATGAGGCACCTACAAAGTTTTCTAGAAGTAGTCTAAAATATTCTTTATTCAATGATGCTTGACCACTTTGTTGATATATGCATGATTTCAATTGTGTTGATAAAAAATAGTATTCCCATGCTTTTCTAATTCTTTTAATAGGGGAAGCATAAGGTTCAACATGAAATATTAATTGAACTTCTTCAAATGTGGATATTACATTATTTATACTTTTTTTTGATATGTTTAAGTTATTTGCTAATTTTTCTAAAGATAATGTTCCTGGTTTCTGTAATGATATGATATTTAACAAATTATATGATGCAATTTTAATATTTCCAGTAAATGACTTAACCATATCCATATCTTTTTCAACTATTCTATCTTTCATATCTAATGTTAATTGTATTGTTTCACTTTGAGATTTGTTTATAGTAAACGGAAGTTCACCATATTGAATGAAATGTTCCCATTCTTTTTTTGGATCTCTTTTTAACTCCATTAAGACATTTAATATAAAATTTTTTTCTATTTTTTCTAATTCATTTATTTCGCCATTGAAGATTAATTTTTTAAAGGATAATACATTTTTCATTTCATCATAAATGATTTTTCCAACTAGTGCCCAATTGTGTGTATACTGTGATTCATCAACAAATATAAATAATGGTTTGTTTTCCAAATATGATTCTTCATTTATGTTTTTTGTAAATATATCCAAAAATTTAAGGATATCCAAGTCACCAAAATCTTTTAACCTATCTAAATTAAGATATAAAATTTGATTTTTATTTATTTTACAATTATCTGTTAAATAATCATATAATTGATATAGGATTGTTGTTTTACCAACTCCACGAAGTCCAGGTAGAATGAAAAATCTGTTATCACTTTCATTTTTAAGAAATGTATCTATATATTTTTTTAATTCATAAAAATCGATTCTTTTATTTAAAATCTGGTTATTATAGGTTAAATTGTCTTTAACAATTTTAGGAGTATTTTTTAAGACATTAATTAAGTATCTTTCTACATCTTCATTTTTCATGAAATCATCTTGTTTATTTTTTCTTTTTTTATCAAGTAGTTATATGCTATTGGATATATTTTTATCCAATTATTTGCATGATAAACTTAGAAAGTAATATATTATTAAAAAATAAAATTAATGTTTATGAATAATAAACAAAAGGTAATATTTGGAACATTAATTTTCATAATTCTTTCTGCTTTATTTGTTGGTTATTTGTTTTATATTGATCAAAGTGAAACTTATTCATTTGGTAATTTTTCAATTGAAGCACCTAAAGGATATGAATTTAAAGATATTAGTGATGAATATGAAAATAATTCATTCATGAAGGTATATCGATGTGTTAATGAGGATTTAACAGTGTCATCTATGGATAAAAATTACATTGAAAGTACGTATTACAATAATACTGGTGTTGTAATAGACTTTAATAAGCTTTGCAATGATAATATTAAACGTTCTGCTAAGGTTGTTAATGAAACAAATAATTTAACAACATATGTTCAACCAGGATACGGGCATTTTGATCGAGATGTTGCTGTGGTATATAGAGATGATTCCCACTTTATAATAATTGAAGGTGGAGACATGGAATTTATTTCTAAAATTGGAAATTCAATAAAAATTTTGAATTAAAATGCATTTGAATTTTTTTAGGTGATTGAATGACAAATGAAGGGATAATATTTCATCCAATAGGTTATATACACTCTAAATTTAATAATATGAATAAAACTCCTAAAAATAGTAGAAATACTAATGAAACATGGATGGAAATCGATTTAAAATATTTAGAAGCTATGTGTGATATGAAAGTTGGTGAAGAGTATATGCTTATTTTTTATTTTAACCAATCTAAAGGTTATAAAATGAAAGTTCCATTAATGGGTGATGGTCCAATAACCGGATTATTTTCAACACATGCTCCATGTAGACCAAATCCAATAGGGGTTTCTAATATAACAATTAAAGAAATTGATAAAAATAAAATTAAATTTATTGGTGTTGACATGTTAGATGGAACACCAATATTAGATATTAAAAATGCTGTTAAAAGCTAATTTGGTTTTTGTATGTTAAATTCATCTTTTGAGTGAATTCCAACCAATGATGCAAAAATTCCAATCATGCAAGCCATTGTACATATTCCACAAATGATTTGAGAGCTTTGAACAATCATATTTGCATATTGTGGAGATAATTTTAGATTACCCATAATTAATGCAAAAATTAAAGTTAAAAGTCCTAAACTCATTGTTTGACCAATTGTTCTCATTGTTGCTTGTGAAGCAGAAGCTGTTGGAGCATCTTTTAGTGGAACTGAACTCATAATTGCATTCATGTTTGGTGATGAGAAAAGTCCCATTCCAATACCCTCTAAAATCATTGCTAAAATTAAAAAGTATATAGGCGTATTTTCATTTAAGAATGTTAAAATTCCAAGACCAATAACTGCAATTGTCATTCCAGTTGCAGCTAGCTTTTGTGGATGAATTTTATCTGATAATTTACCTGCATTAGGTGCTATTATTGCCATGATAATTGGTGTTATTATCAATATAAGTCCAGATATTTGTGCATCAAATCCTCTAACATATTGTAAATGATAATTTATTATTGTAGTAACAGCCATAATAGCTAAATAACTGCATAGAGCAGCTATATTAGATGAAGTAAACTTACTATTTTTAAATAAATTCATATTAAATACTGGAGTTTTTTGTTTTAATTCGTAAATAGCAAATACAATTAATAAGATTATTCCAATAACAGTTAAGATTATTCCATTAATATTTGTCAATGCTGTAAATCCATAAATAAATGCTAAAATGCCCAATGCGTATAATATAGAACCTGTTTTATCGATTTTATCTTTTTCATAGGTTTTCCATTCTCCAGGAATTTTTAAAACAATTAAGATAATGCATATTGCTAAAAATGGAATTACAAAGTAAAACATTGATCTCCAACCTAAATTATGTACTAAAAATCCGCATATTACTGGAGATAATGAAGTGGCTAAATATACGCCAGTAACTGTAAATCCTAAAGCTTTACCTCTATTTTGAGGTTTTACTGCAGATACGACCATTGCCATAGCAGATACATTTAAAAATGCCATGCCTGCTCCCTGAAATATCCTAAATACTAAAAATGATTCTGTTGAAAATGATAAAGCTGCACCAGCCGAACCAATTAAATATACTAAAATTCCCATTGTTAATGATTTTTTTACTCCAAATTTACCTGAAATTTGTCCTGCTGGAACTGTAAAAACAGCTACAACTAAAAATAAAATAGTAGGAACCCAATTTTGAATAACATTATTCATTGCAAAATCATTTGCAATAGCTGGAACTCCTATTATTACACCATTTGATAAAAACACTGCAAAAAATGATGTTATAAACGATACAAATATCACATAATGTTCTAATTCTATTTTCATAAAATACCCTCTTTTATAAATTTTCTACAAGCTTCATGTTGTTAATAGCTATCTCTCTTATTCTCTTTTTCAATTCATAATCATCTTCTGTTATTCCTACTTCCATTTCCCATTCTTTAGATATTTTTCTAACTTGAGGAACTAATGTATCACCTTTTGCTGTTGTTTTTAACATGTATTTTCGTCTATTATTAGGATTAATTTCTCTTTTAATATATCCACTATCTTCTAGTTTTTTTAGAGATTTTGCAATATTTCCTTTGCTTTGACCGGACATGTTAACTAAATCATCTTGTGAGATTTTGGGATTATCATAAATCATCATTACATATTGTACCTCATGACCTAAGTCAAATTCTGATATTTTTGATTTTAGATACTTCATTTGATTTTTAGATAAATTATGAATCCATGCAATTAAATTAAACGAATTTTCAAAGTACATTATTTCACATATAATAATTTTTATAGAAAAATATATAAATGTTTCTAATGAAACAGTTAAAAATGAAACAATTAATATAAAAAAGAAAAAATAGAATTAGATACATTTCCAACTGGCCATGTAAACCGCACAAGCTACATCGTTTTGTGGTTCTATTGTGTTTTAGGTAGAATTATCATCACTAATGATTATAAAAATAACAGTTTCTTATTTATCGTTTTTTCACTTATTGTTTTGTATTAATAATTTAATTAATATATTATACTTAAATTAAATAGTTAATATCGTATCATATAATTTTTGCTTAATTCAATTTTTAAAAATAGTATTACTTTTATAATGTGTAATACATTTATTATTAGTTAATAATATTCGTTTTAGGGCAGTTAGAGGTGAAAACACGAATTATTCAATTAATTTTGAAGGTAATACTTATAAAAATTTTCTAAACAAATCATTGATAATAATGGATTTTTTTATATATATTTCAAAAAAACTTTTTTTGTATTACTTTTCTTTAAAAAAATAAAATTTAGTAATAAGATACTTTTATATTATTATTACTATTTAAACAAACATAGGCTTGTTTAATTAACTTGTCTATTTTTTATAATTAAAAATAAGGAGAATAAAATATGAAACGGCACGGAATTTATATTATTGCATTATTAATTATCTTGTTAGCTGTGATAAATACTGTATCTGCTGAAGATACGAATATTGATTTAATTGCAGATAATTCAAATAATGATAATGTTAATATTAATGCCACTGATAGTGTTTTAAAATCTTCGAACGAGGATTGTCAATTTGTAAGTGAAAATTCAGAGGATAATAATACTTTATTAAATGAAAATTCACTAGAAGATAATACTCTTAAAAAAGGTAATACTACAAATTCTAATTCAAAAGCATATAAATTAGGTTATAGTGTTACTATTGCTGCTGATAAATTGCTTAAATTTTCATCTGCTGATGATATACTAGTAATTACTACCGCAGGTATGACCTGGATTGATAATCATACAACAGAAGATGCACTAGGTGGTATTGTAGATGCTGCAAATAATTATGTAACTTATGGTAAAGGTAATATATTAACATTATCTTCAATAAGAAGCGATCCAACAAACATTGCATTTTTCATTAAAAAAGGTAATTCAATAAAAATGGCATTTTATAAAAATGGTTCTTTAACTCCAGTATATTATGGAAATGCAGGACCTAAATTAAGTGCTAATGAGTGGAAAAAATTACAAAAATTGTTAGGTGATGAAGATGCTTATTCATACATTAGTATAGCTAATGCATGGTCTGCTGGAATGCCAAAAGATGTATTAACTCAAGCTACTTACCATGGCCATGTTTGTACTGGTCTTATAAGTGGTCAAGCAATGATTCATACATTATTAACTTATTATCCTCCAAAAGACGAATTCGGATTACCATTAGAAAATACTGCATATTATGTGCTTGGAGTTCCAGGTGGATCTGAAGATGATGCTTTTACATGGACATTAGACATTACTCCTGGAAAAAGAGCTTATATTGGTATTGATACAATGGTTAATAAAAGCATGACTGGATTTATCAGATGGAATACAAGTTCTAATACTGGAATTATCATTATAATGAGTTATGACGAAAAAGCAATAAAAGAAAGATTTAAAAAATTATCTGGTTTAAACCCAGATGCTAGTGCAACTAACGATTTAAAATACCAAAATTGGCTTATTAATACTTTACAGGTAGATCCAATCTCACTTGTTACAATCCGTTATGAATTAGATGGATTAACAAAAGATAATCTTGAATATCTAATGGGATTAGAAGTTGGTAAAGGTAATGTAGTTAAAAGTGCTCATGGATTGGATTTAAATTATATTCTTGGACTAAACTTAACTACTGCAAAAAGAGAAACACAAAATATTGGTGAACAAACAAAATTAAGCGATGAAAAATTAAAGCAAATAGGTATTGATGCAAGTTCCAAAGCTATTGCATATTTCGCATCTCAGGGAATTACCATTGAGAAATACTCAAATCATTTATATGTTTTAACTTCAGCAGGAGCTGTTAGAATTAATGGTACTCCTACTTCAATGGTATTTGATGGTATTCATGAAGTATTAGGTTCTGCATTGTATAAAAAAACTTTACTTCCAGTTCACACTCCAATATGGAAGGATTTATTATTTGATTTCTATTGGGTAGATTCAAATAATCTTACAAATTATTCCTCAATTAGTTTTAGATATGATGCTCTTAATGATAAATTAATTGTAACTGGTAATACAAGTGATAAAAATTCAAATTATATTATTCAAAATGCTGTAAAATACGATCCACCTTATGATGTATTAGTTGGATGGTTATTCCACAACCATGTTTGTGGTGGAAGCACACCAGGTTATTTAATTGCTGATTATGTCTATGAAGAATTACCAATTACAAATGAAGATGAATCATATATTTATCTAACAACCAATGCAAATTGTAAAGATGATGTAATATCAAGACTATTAGGTGTATCACCAGGTATGGGAACCTATTATAATTTAAGATATGATAATAATAAAACAAACTCAACAAATGTTGGTATTGCAATTAAATGGAATAGTAAAACTAAAACTGGTGAGTTAATTATTATTAGTCTTGATAAATGGGGAGCAGGACAAATCTTTAAAAAAGGTTCCAATATGTATGAAGAGTACATTAAATTATATAAAAAAGATTACTCTTCTAAAAATTTAATTTCCCGTCCAATAATTAAAACAGCAGCAAGAAAAGAAATTAATGAAGAAATGTTTAATAAAATTATTGCTGGTGCAACAAATACTGAAGAAGGAAATTCAATTGCATATATTATGGGTCTTCCAGATAAACTTCCTGTTCAAAAAGAAGACAATAATAAACCAATTATGAATAATACTCAACAAAAAAAGAATGGGAAAAAACTTGTCGATAATGCTAGTTCATCATCAAACTCCCAAAAAACTACTAATAATCCATCAAAAGGACATTATGGAGCAACTAATGGTTTAACTCCATCTGTTGGAGTTTCAAAAAATACTATTAATGCAAATAGTGATAGTGATCCAGATAACTCCGATGAAGGTTCTTCTGATAATAATGATGGTAAATCCTATGAAATAAGTAGAAAAGGTACTGATAAACAAATAAATTCAAACAATATTATATTTGCTATCGTGATTATTCTTATTTTAGGTGCTATTGTTGGATATGGTTATATTAGAAGTAATAGAAAAGAATAACTACGTATTTTCACATTAATTTGTGAAAATACATTTTTTTATTAAATGAGTGTGATATTATTAACAAAAAATTAACATATATTTTAATTATAATAATGTTATTTTCAATGATTTCGCAAATTAATGCCCATCCCGGCCATGGACATTATGCAGATGAAGTTACATCAGAAGATGTTAATCGGGAAAGTCAATCTTCCAGTGTTTCTCATAGTAATGATAAATCATCACCACATAGTTCATCTCATGAAACAAACAAAGATTCTAAAAGTAGTTCAAAATCCAATAGTGTTTTAAGTTCTAATAATAATTATAACTCTCAATTATCAAATAGCTATGAATCAGAAAATACTAAAAGTTTAAAAAGTACTTCAAATGAAGATAACTCACAAGTAGGTGAATCATTAAATAACACAAATAAATCAAATAATACTGTAATAGAAAATACTACAAATTATACTCAAACAGAAGAAGAAAATAATGAGTTTTTAACTTCAACTAATATTATATTATTTATATGTGTTTTTATTGTTGGTTTTTGTCTTGTTATTTTATTTGATAAACTTAAAAATAGATGATTAAATATCATCCAATATCTTTTTTTTATAATTTTGTAAATAGAATAAAATACTCTAAATAACATAATTTATATTATGGAAATTTCAAGAAAAGAAATGAAAGAGTATATTAAAAATATCTATAAACGACTTGATAGTGTTTCACCTGTTGATTTTGATTGCGGACAACTCTGTGGTGAAGTATGCTGAGTTTACGATGAAGATGAAAATAATCCTGAAGAATTAGCTATCTATCTTTTACCCGGTGAAGAATTAATGTATGAAGACAGTGATAGCTTTGAATTATATTATATTGATGCTAAAGAAATAAAATACCCTCATTCATGGAAAGATAAAGTATATCTTGTTAAATGTATCAATCCACCTAAATGTAATCGCAATATTAGGCCTATTCAATGTAGAACATTTCCATTAATCCCACATATATCTAAAAATGGAAAATTTCATTTAATACTTGATGAAACCGAATTTCCATATAAATGTGCAATTGTTAATAATAATATTAAACTTAATAATGATTTTATAGGTGAAACATATGATGTATGGAAAAAACTAATTCAAAATCAACTTGTTTATGATCTAATAGATATGGATTCTAGAACAAGAGATAATAGAAATGCAAATTATGAAATTATAATTTAAAACTTTATAAAAGGAGATAAAAATATGGTTGATAAAGACTTAAAACTTGAAACAAAATGTTATGATGCAAATGAATATGGATATCTATATGGATTAAATAAAAAAATACCAGACAATGAATTTGAAAAAGTTAAAATGTATATGAAGAATTTTAGAAGAAAAGATTTTGTTGACGGAACAGTTAAAGTAACTGGAAGACCTGAAGGATATAGATGTTTAGAAAAAGATGTGGCTAAGGTTGAAGAAATTCTTGGAATTGAAAACACCTTAGAAAAGAGGAAAAATAAAATTAAAAATGCATTTTCTAATCCAGTTTCTAAAAGAAATCTTAAAGATAAATCCTATGAATGGCTTAATACATTATTTAAAAAAGGTGGAACAAGACCAAAACAAAATTTAAGTAGATTAGCAATTCATTCAACAAAAATATACGATCCAGATGATAATTATAAAAATAGAGCAAAAGATGGAGATGGTGTTCTTTTTATTTATACTCCTCATGGAATGTGGTACATTATAAACAATAATGGAAAATATTCAAATTTATCATTGAATAATGTTGAGACAAAATATGGTGGAGCAGTAGGATATAGATTAATGTATGATGATACATTAGATACTTTAATTAGAATATTTAGTGAAGAAAATGAATATAGTGGTGAAGAATTATATTAATATCACTATTTTTTAAATGGAATAAGTCTATTGACTTTATTTGAATAAATAGTATATTCCTCTCCAAATTCACCTAATAACAATTTTTCTTCTGTTTTTTTAAGTGTAACTGTTAAAAAGACCCAAAAAATAAGTGGTAATATAAATAAAAGAATGTTTTGAGATATAATTATAACTCCTGTAGTTACAAATAAAAAACAGGAATATATTGGATGGCGTACATATGCATAAACTCCTGTGGTTACTAAATTCTTATTTTTAATATTTTCAGATATTCTTGAATTAACAATCGCAGCTAACCATAATACAATACCCAGTATGATTGAAATTACTCCAACTAAGACAAATAGAAAATCTAATTGTGGTATAGTATATATTGGAATTAATTTATAACTGGAAGCTACAAAGGATAAAACTGCTATAATTACTATTGGTGTTATCATGTAGGGTCCAACACCAAAAAAAGGTAACTGATTTTGCTTTTCCATGTTCTTTAATTAATATTTTAATATATATAAATATTTTGGTATGCCTAAATTTAGATTGTTCTTTTATCTAATTCATCTACCCAATTTATAATAGTGTCAAGAGCTAATTTAGTATTTCCACAATTACAATGATTACCCGCATTTTCCTTATTAGTTAAAAGCCTATATGTAAGAGATTTAACTTGGGTCAACATATTAATTTCAGTTCCAATAGCTTTTTCATTAATCATAATGTCGTTATTAGCACCCAAAATTAGAACATCTTGGTCAATCTTATCAGCAATAGGTTTTAGAGAATAATTATCTATTTTTTTAACAAATTCGTTAAACCCTTTAACATCAAAACGATGAAACATTAATCTCATTGCAAGAGCTTCATTTACTCCTTTTTTAGATTTGGATTTTAAGATATAATCATATATAAAACCTAATTTAAGACCTATAAAAACATGAAGGGCTTTAATAGCTAGTTTACTTTCCCTTCCATTATCCCAAACCGAAGGAAAAATTGACCATCCAACTACACGACTTATTCTTTTATCAAATGCAGCTGCACGAGGCGCAAAATACCCTCCTAAAGATATTCCAATTATTGTAACATCATTTAAATCATAATACTGAGTAATTGCGCTTACTGGTTTTTCCCATTCATGAATAAATGCTTTATTTTTAAGTCTCAAAACAGAACCTTGTCCTGGACCTTCAAATAAATAAACTTCATATCCTTGCTCTCTTAAATATAGCATTGGTATTAAAAATTCTTCCATATACGAGTCCAGACCACCATGAACTAAAAAAATTCCACGAGATTCATTTTCAGGTTTTGTATGCAAAACAGGTAATGTAATATCTTCAAAAGGAACTTCTTCTTTTTTGATTATAGAATTTCCATTTTCATTATCAAAAAGAGGACTATAATATTCGTAAAACAAATCTCTAGCTTTTGTGTAATATTTAAGTGCATCAGGATCATCAAATTGCATATAAAACTCAGACATTCGATAATAAGCTATTGCATTTTCAATTCGACCTTCACTTTCTGCTTTATGGCCTAATCTAGTTAAGACACTTTTCCATTCCTCAGTATTGGTTATTTGATTACAGTTATTTAAAACTTCATCTAAATCCCCACCATTCCAATTTACCAGCCTATTTAATTGGTAGTTAAAATGGATTTCTTCACAGATATCGTATATTCCTATTTTAAAATTAATTTCTCTATCAAGATTATATTTTTTTATCATATTCACACCCATTAATTAGTGTGTTTATGATTATTAATTTAAATAGTTTAGGTAAGCCTAAAAAAAGTATATATCATCTTCATTAATAAATGAAGATGATGAGTAAATATTGTTTTTACGTGTTAAATTATGGCACTGTCAATTTGTTAGCTCTTGGTCATATTTTTTTAGTTTTTTTTCTTTTTCTTTGATTTTTTTTGTGTTTTATGTTGTGTTTGTGAAAAGATTTAAATATTAGTTGTTGTTTTCTTGTTGTGATGGGTTTTAATACTAGTTTTTTGTGTTTTTTATTTCTTTTTAAATCTTTCTAATTTTTGATTAGCTTATTGATTTTTTTCTTAAATTATTTTTACCATATTTTTGTAATTATATTCTTAATTTGAGCAATAATAAGTTTTATATAGGTTGGAAGACAAATATTTATACATGAATACCAAAAACAAATGCCTTCCA
>NZ_LWMU01000071.1 GCF_001639275.1 Methanobrevibacter oralis | reverse complement strand
CAATAGAATTTATGGAAAAACTATTTGAAAAAGAATTCTATAGAATCGTAAATAGAGATTCCTACTATAAAAATTGGATCAGTAAATTCATCATGATTAACTAAAAAATTTTTTGTCCGAAACTATAAATAATTTAATTAAACATTTAACTTATTATATACTTTAGGGAAGATAAATATGAAATTCAATATTAGTAAATTATGGAATCCAACAGGATTTTTCATTAGTTTTTTCATGTCATTTTTAATGCCAATAATGTTTGCAGTTCCATTTGGTTATATTCCAATAGATATATTTCTATATCAACAATTAATCAGGTGGCCAGTTGCGTACTTTATTGTTACTTTAATTGTTATACCAATTAGCTTATATCTTGCAAAAAGTTTCTTTACTTTTCCACCAACAGACCGTTTTTTTAACCCAGTAACTTTCTTTATCAGCTTACAAATGTCATTTATAATGCCATTTTTACTTGGATATGGATTTGGAAGCATGTCTTTAAATATATTATTCTTAATGTGGCCTATGCGTTGGGTAGTTGCATACTTTATGGTAAACTTTGCAATAAGACCATTATCTATAAGTTTAGCTAGAATTGTTTTTAATGTTGAACCTCAACATTTAATAATTAAATTTTAAAAAATAGATAGTCTACACTTTCATAAAAAAATAACTTCAAAAATTAAATCTAAAAAACAAATAAATTTATAATAATTATAAAAATCAAGATAAATAATTAAAAATCTAAAAGTAGAGTTAAAATATTATAAAATAAAAAAATTATTAAATATTTTCCGTTTCTTTAACAATAGTAAATAAATATTTTTTTAAAGAATATTTATTATCTAAATTTTTTGTAACTTTGTTTTCCCAATCTTCAGTTAAATCAAGTATTATATCTGATTTTTTGATACCTTTCTCTGTTAATTTAACTATTTTTTGACTGTGATTATTAGGATTTTCTTCTCTTGAAATTAATCCTCTATCTTCAAATCTCCTAAGTAATTTTGCAGCATAACCTTCACTGACTTTAAATACTTCAACTAACTCTTTTTGTGTATTGTTATTATTAAAACGTAGTCTTAAAAAATATGGAAGTTCAACTAAACTTATATCTTCATCAACGAATCTTTTGGCCATAAATCCTCTATAACTTGATACTAATTCTTCAACATAATGATAAATTAAAATATCCTCTGCATTCTTTTTCCTAAATTGTTCTGGAAGAGTCATTTAATCACCTTATATTAATTATATAATATTTTTATTAATAAAGCTATAAAAAATTTATAATTAAAAACTAATTTTGCTTTTTTAAATTTAATATAGCTAATCTAAATATATTCACAAATATTTTCAAATGAGAATATCTGGTTTTAATAATTTTTTTAAATTAAAAAGAAATTTTAATCTTTAACAGCTAAATTAAAAACTAAAACCTAATTTTATAAGGTTAAAAATAAATTTTAACTCAACAATTAAAAATTAAAGATTAAATTTTTCTATTTTAATGAATTTCTTGAAATTAAGAAAAATAAAAAAATTATATTGATATTATATAAATTTAATATAATATTAACTTTTCTAAAAAAAGTCTTTCCTAAGGAAAGATTTATATATAATAAATCACTAAGTATAATTATAAAAATACAAGGTGATAAAATGGAATATGTAACTCTATCAAATGATGTAAAAATACCACAATTAGGATTTGGAGTCTTTTTAATACCAAAAGACCAAACAAAAGAAGTTGTTTTAAATGCAATAGACGTAGGATACAGACACTTCGATACAGCACAAGCATACTACAATGAAGAAGCTGTAGGTGAAGCAATTGAAGAAAGTGGAATTCCACGTGAAGAATTCTTTATAACAACAAAGGTATGGGTAAGTTCCTATGGATATGAAGAAACTAAAAAAGCATTTGAAGAATCTCTTTCTAAATTAAGAACCGATTACATAGATCTCTACTTAATACATCAAAATGTAGGAGATACCTATGCAACTTGGAGAGCAATGGAAGATTTATATAAGGAAGGTAAAATCAGAGCAATAGGAGTATGTAATTATAATCAAAATCGTTTTACAGATTTAGCATTGCACTCTGAAATTACACCTATGATAAATCAAATTGAAGTTAATCCATTCTACCAACAAGAAAATACTGAAGAATTCCATGCAAAATTCGCTACAAAAGTAGAAGCTTGGGGACCACTTGCAGAAGGAAAAGATAATATCTTCCAAAATCCAATTTTAAGTTCAATTGGAGAAAAATACAATAAAACTGTTGCACAAGTAATCTTAAGATGGATTACTCAAAGAGGAATCATAACTTTCCCGAAATCTGTTAAAAAAGAAAGAATGGAAGAAAATTTCAACATATTTGACTTTAAATTATCAGATGAAGATATGGAAGAAATTAAAAAATTAGAAACTAATGTTCCAATAGCAGATATTAATACAGCAGAATTTGTTGAATTTATTACAAATTACTAAACATAAAAACAAAAGAGTTCAAAAAACTATAAGCAAACAATAAACATGAGCAAAAAAAGATGGTTATTATGAAAATAGATAATAAAGAAGAATTTGATAAAATAAATATCTTTGGAACTGGAGAATTCAATAAAGATTATGATGAATTTTTTAGTGGAAAATCATATTTAAATCCACTAACTGGATTAGATGAAAGTCCAGTATTTTTAGCAAATGTTAGCTTTGAACCATCATGTAGAAACAACTGGCATATACATCATGCATCTAAGGGTGGTGGACAAATACTTATTTGCACTGCTGGAAGTGGATGGTATCAAGAAGAAGGAAAAGATCCAGTAAGTCTTGAACCTGGAAAAGTAATCGTTATTCCTCCAGAAGTAAAACACTGGCATGGAGCAAAATCTGATTCTTGGTTTAGTCATATTGCTGTTGAAGTTCCTGGTGAAAACACTTCAAATGAATGGTTAAAAGCTCTAACTGATGAAGAATATGAAAAATTAGAGTAAACATTTACTTAAATTTTTCATAAAAAACTTTACCATCAATTAATGTAAAATTTCTATTTAAGTTAGTTTATAAAAATTAATATTAAAAGTAATACAAGGTGATAAGATGGAATATGTAACATTGAATAATATGGAGTTAAAATGCCAATAGAAGGATTTGGAGTATACCAAATACCAAAAGAAGAAACAAAAGAAGCAGTACTTAATGCTATTAAAGTAGGATACCGTTCAATTGATACAGCACAAAGTTACTTTAATGAAAAAGAAGTAGGTGATGCAATAGTTGAATGTGGCATTCCACGTGAAGAATTATTTATTACAACTAAAGTATGGATAGATAACTATGGATATGAAGAATGTAAAAAATCAATTGAAGAATCATTAGAAAAATTAAAAACTGAATATATTGATTTAGTACTTCTTCACCAACCATTTGCTGATTACTATGGTGCATACAGAGCATTAGAAGATTTATATGAAGAAGGTAAAATTAGAGCAATAGGTGTATCTAATTTTCAAGTTGATAGATTAGCAGATATATGTTTATTTGAAAGAAAAGTAATACCTGCAGTAAACCAAATAGAAGTTAATCCTTTATACCAAAGAACTTATGATCAAGAAATTATGGAAAGATATGGTGTTCAAATAGAAGCATGGGCTCCTTTTGGTGAAGGAAAAAATAATATGTTTAATAATGAAACATTAATAAAAATTGGTAAAAAATATAATAAAAGTGCTGCTCAAGTAATTCTTAGATGGTTAGTACAAAGAAAAGTAGTCTTTGCATGTAAATCAACACATTTAGAAAGAATTAAACAAAACTTTGACATTTATGATTTTGAATTATCAAATGAAGATATAGAAAAAATTAAAGAATTAAATAGTAATGATTCATTATTCTTTGATCATAATAATCCGGATATGGTTGAATGGTTTGATGAAATGGTCAAATCCAGAAGAGACAACCATGTTGCATCAAAAGAAAATAAAAAATGGGAAGATTAAGTTTTTAAAATTTTTACAAATCTAATTAAACATTTAGGGGGTCTGAATTTTTTAGTTCTCGGATAATTGTTGTATGGCTGTTTTTAATTGGAATTTTTGTGATATAATTAGTGCACCTAAAAATACATTTGAATTTTTTCTTTATTGCTTTATTATATCCATCGATTATAACTTTCATTTAAAAACATCCTATATAATCTTCTTTAAAACTAATATTCCTTTTATGCACAGTTTTATTTGAATAACATTTTTTACATAATGGAATTAGCAAAATATTATCTTTTTCTTTGATGTTTTCATTAATATTGTCTTTTAATTCTATTTTAGTTAAATCCCCGGTATAAGTTGTATTTTGGATTTTTCTAAGTCCAAAATGTTGTAATATTTGTTCTATTTTTTCTTGATTAGTTTTAAATTTAATATCAAAAGTAGCTATTATTAACATGATAGAATATTGATTAGTTTTATTATAAATAATATTTTTTGTTAAGTTGTTTAAAGATTTTAAGAATATATTTCTATTTTTCATGTAATAACAAGGTTTATATCATTTAAAAATATATGATAAATTAGGAGATTTAATCATGGAACTAACACATGTTGATGGTGAAAATAAAGGTAAAATATTGTTGTTTGCATTAAGCACTTGCGGATGGTGTAAACAATTAAGAGAATTTATTGAAGATTTAAATGTTGAGTTTGATTATATTTATGTTGATTTAACTGAAGGTGATGAACGTGATGAAGCAGTTAATGAAGTATCTAAATACAATGAAAACCTATCATTTCCTACACTTGTTATAAATGATAAAGATGTGGTTATGGGTTATGAACCTGATGAGGTTAAAATGTTATTAAATATATGATTTATAAGACTTGTATAATTTGGAGAGTAGTTATATGGGAAAATTATACGATGATTTTAAAGCTGAAAGTGAAAGCAAGGGATATTTTGTAAATCCTGATGTTGAATTTGTTGAATTTCTATTGGATAATATTCAAAAAAATAATGATAGATATGGTTATGGATCTTGTCCATGTAGACTTTCAATTGGAATAAGAGAAAAAGATCAGGATTTAATTTGTCCATGTGATTATAGAGATATGGATTTAGATGATTATGGAGTATGTTATTGTGCTTTATATGTAAGTAAAGATATTTTAGAGGGTAAAAAAGAAATTAAATCTATTCCTGATAGAAGACAAAGTGAGCTTAAAAAAGGAGATGAAGAGATTATTAATGCTTCAGCTGAGATTGGAAGTTTAAAATATCCAATTTATAGATGTAAGGTTTGTGGATATTTGTGTGCTAGAGAAAACCCTCCAGAATTATGTCCTATTTGTAAGGCCGATAAAGATAGATTCGAAAGGATTTTATAAATAAATCCTAATTTTATTTTTTATTAATTTTTATCTTTGTTAAAAATTATTAAAATTTATAAAAATAAGCACAGTATAGCTTTATTTTTAATAAAATGATTTTAATTATCACTAAATAACATTATAATAAATTTATACTTTTTAAATTATAAAAATAAATGTTATTGATTAGCTATTTTTTATATAACTATATTAAAACCTTTATTTTTACTAAAATTTTTCTTAGTAGAATATTATTATAGTCGGAATAGTATTTCCGTATAAATAAACTTAAATATATATTATTAATAATTATGTATTATATAGTAAATATCTATTATAATATATTATAGTATAAATAGTAATACATATATTATTATATAAAAGAGTAAAATATTATTATTATAATTATAGATATTTAAATATTTTCTGTATTTACAATTATACTTAAAGTATATATTTATCCATTTATACCAAAGTAATATTCATAAAATAGTATAAATCAATAGCTACATATAATATATCAAGCTAGTACAAATACTCCATTTAATCCAAAATAGCTATTTTTTAATAAAAAATAAGAAATTTAATAAAAAAGACATTTTCAATTAAATTTAATTATGGTATCTCATATTATTAATTTTTAATTTTTGTTTCATTTGTTCACGATCTACATGAATATATTTATCTGTAGTTTGAGAGTGAGAATGTCCCGCAATCATCTGAACTTCAGCAACAGTAAGGACTTCAGCATAATGACTTAATGCAGTATGTCTTAGAATATGAACACTAACATTTTTCCCATAATTTACTGGACAATCAACATTATTTTCAACTATTCGCTTATCAGTAAGGCGAGCATACTTTTTGATAACATCTTGAACAGCACGTTTTCCAATTCTTTTATTTTTAATGTTAGTAAAGAGTTCTTCTCTAGTTTTTTCTTCAGCAGCTTTTTTTCTTTGAATCACTGGTCTATAAACATTATTTTCGTTTTTTCTTAGTTTGGTTATTCTATCGTTAATCATTTCATTTAAACTAGCTAATGTATCAAAGCTGATAAAAGTCGTACGATCTTTTAGTTGTCCTTTTGTTGTTTCTGCTCTTAAATGAATTTCAATAATATCTGAAAAATCATCTGGTAAAATATAAAAACCACTTTCATTAATCGGAGCTTTTATATCACTTTTGTTTAAATAAACTAATTCTTTAAGCCTCATTCCAGAATCCAGAAAAGTTCTACAAATTGCATAATCTCGTTTATTACCAGTTAATTGAATTGTTTCTAAAAGATAATTGCTTTGTTGTCTTGTTAAGCTTATCTTTTCTATTCTTTTTTTTGCAGTTTCAGGATCTTCTACTTTAACTTCGATAATATCCTTCATTTTAACAGGTTCATGCTGAATTTCCTCTTGAACTTCTTCAGAGTTTATGAATTCTAGAATATTCATCATATAGGTTTTAACTGTTGTTCTTTTGTTACCATTATCTTTAAGGCAATGCCTACGGTAATGCCTGAGTTGTTTTTTGACATTTTTACTATTTAATTCATCTATTCCTTCATTTTCAAGATATTCAATGAATTTTTTAATGTTAAATGTCTGTTTTTTGATGGTTTCTTGAGTTAAATCCTTTACTTCTTTTTTTTCTTCCAAATACTCATCTAAGTAGCTTGTTAACTCCTCCGTTTCAATCATGGTATTTTTTCTCCATTAATTCTCAACAACAAACCCTTGTTTTACTATTAATTTTTTTAATATATAAATACTTCGTATCTTTTCTTATTAAACGTATATTATTACATAAAATATACGTTTACTTTATATATAAAATTTAATGAATTTGGAGTTTTTCCAAAAGTGACATAAATAATACCAAGACACCTATATTAGCTAGTGTAAATAGAGTGATTTCGTTAATTTTTAAAAAATAGTTATTAAATTGTTAATAAACATTAAAAAAATATTGTTCAAAAAAGAAATTCCGATTTTAATTCTAAATTATAGTGATAAGGTATTTGTGCTACTAATTACATCTAAATTCAGTACTCATTTTAAATTAATATACTACAAATTATTTCCATCATACAATGCATATAGTATCAGTTACGCACAACAGTCATTAAAGTATTAATAAAATATTTAATATGTTAATTATATCTAACAGTACCTTACCACTAAATAATAAAGTTCAAATTTAGGAATCTACTCCCAAATACTTTATTAAAACACAACTTATTTTGAAGTTGTATTGTGATTACTAGTATAATTATATTTATATATAAACTTTTTGGTTATGTGTTTTCATTTTCTAAAAAAAATCTTCTTTTCTCATAATACAATAAATATAATATAAAACATGCACAAAATTAAATTAAAGGATTCATATGAATAAAATAAAAATATCCGCAATATTAGCAGTATTTAATGAAGAAAAATTCATTATAAAAGCTATTGAAAGCTTAATAAATCAAACAATTAGAGAAATTGAGATAATCATAGTAAATGATGGATCTAGTGACAATAGCCTAAATATTATTAACGATTATTGTAAAAAAGATTCGAGAATTACAATTATAAATCAAGAAAATATGGGTCTTGGAGCAAGTCGAAATAATGCAATGAAAATAGCTAAAGGAGAATATATTGCTTTTCTTGATGGTGATGATTGGTTTAAGTTAGATGCATTAGAAATAGCTTATAATGAAGCTAGTAAAAAAAATACAGACATTACATTCTTTCAGATAATTAATTATGATGATGAAAGTGGAAAAACATACGAAAATGATTGGTTCAATTTAAATAGCTTTACAAAAAGCTTTAATGATTGTGTTTTTACACCTGAGAAAACAAAAGACTTTTTATTTGATTTATCAGTTAGTGCATGTCAAAAAATTTATAAAAACAAGTTTTTAAAATCGATCAAGGCAGAGTTTCCAGAAGGAATTTATTTTGAGGATATGCCTTTCTTTTTTGAGGTTTATTTAAAAGCAAAAAGGATTTCAATTATAAAAAAACATTTATATTGTAGACGAAAGCATGAAAATTCTATTACCCATGTCGTTGATGAGAAATATCTTGATACAGTTCCTGCAGGTGTGGAACTTATGAAAAGGTTTATTGATAATGGTTTTTATGAAACTTATAAATTTGATTTACTAGCTTACAAGATTAATGGTCCAAAATTTGCATTAAAAGATATTACAAATGAATATAAAGAGCCATTATTCAATTTAATTAAAGATGATTATGAAAAAATCAAAAAAACTAAGTATTATGATGATTTTTTAGATAACTTAGGACCAGTTAAGAAAAAATTTTTCTTAGATGTTTTAAAATCTAATACTTATGAAGAATTTATAAAAACGGATTAAAATATTTCTAATAGATTCATTTTTTAATTAATAAATAATTATTTTAAAGTATTTTTTTAAAAGGTAATATTTATTAATACCTATTAAATATATATTCTAATAGGTGGTTTTATTATGGTTAATGTAGGAGTTACTAAAGTTTATAAAAATAATCAAACAACAATACCTTCTAAAGTTAGAAAAGAATTAAATATTTCTGAAAATAGCATTATAAGTTGGGATTTAAATCCTGATAAAACAATAACTATTTCCGTTAAATCTGAAAAACCTTCTGTTAAAGATTTAGTAGGTTTAGGAAGTTCTAAAGAAGTTACCAATGCAGTAAATTTAAAAAGAGGTTTATATTTATGAAAATCTTTTTAGATTCTTCTTTTATTATAGCTTTAGTTAATGATAATGATTCTTTACATGAAGAGGCTTTAGATTATTTAGAATTAACTGAAACTAATGAATGCTTTATCAGTAATCTTATTATTAATGAAGTTATAACTGTTATAGGAAATAAATTAGGGTTAAAAATAGCTATTTCAACTTTTAATTTATTAGTTAGTGTTTTTAATATTGTTAATGAATATGATAATTCTAATTTTAATTCTTCTAATATGTTAATTTACGAAAAATTTGATACTAAATTAAGTTATACGGATTCAAGTATTATTTATATTATGAAAGAAGAAGGAATTAACAATTTAATTAGTTTTGATAAAGAATTTAAGAGAGTTGAAGGAATAAATTTAATAGGCTTATAGATATAATTTCTTTAGGAGTGTTGGCAGAAATTATTTTATTTTGAACATTTTTCATTTCTCCTTTTTTTATGAAAACTTTTTTTAATTTAATGATATGAACTTTATAGAATTAATAACTGTAAATAAATCAATATTATTTTCTTTAATTAGACTAAACAATCTATATTAAATTGTAGGATGCTACAATGGTGAACATTAAGTTCTAAACTCTTTTTAATCCAGTTATTGGAATGTCGTCATAAATGATAAATTCTTTTGAAAGTTCCATTATGTGCTTCTACAGTTTTAGAACGTAATTATATATTCTTTTATTCCTTCTTCAGTGGCCATTAATCTCTCAGTTTTGTATGCAACTTCATGAACATATCGAGTTATTTTTCTATGATTTTTTGTAAAAGTAAATTCCTGCAAATTTGCAATTTCTGCAAGCAAAATAGTTTAGAATAGAGTAATTTGAGTTTATTGCCTCCACCCTTTTCAGATGGAGCATCATATTCACCATCAAGTGTTAATTCATGTTTTTCTGGACAAATAACAACATTTTTTATATTCATCAAAATCAAAAATAATCTATAAGCAAATTGGTTTTTATGGTAAATTTATCAGAAATTATTCTCGATTTTGCTGTGATGTATGGATATTAAAGTAGAATATGCCGAGATTATCCAAATAATTCAAATTTGCTAATGTTAAATAAATCGTATCTTTAGATTTTATCATTTAAAAATTTCCTTGCTGTTTTTCTAAGCTTATTAATTTCATCTTTATTTAATTTTTGCACAATATATTCATAAAAAAATTAGTTTTATCATATCTTTTAGATTAAATGGTGATTTTCCCACATTTGAAGTGTTACGTTTAATTTTAAAGTAATTAAAAGTTCCATCAACGATTGTTGATGCAAGATACATATATTTGATTAAATAATTATAAAATCCATTATAAATTAATTATATATATGTAATTTCTAATATAAATAGATTTAAATAAATTATAGTTAGAATAAAAAATTTATAAACCTTATAATTAAAAACTAACAAGGATTCATAAGATAAACTATATTTTAATTGAAATAATGTAATTAAATTAAAAAATAATCAAAAAAAAATAAATCACGAAATTGAACAAAATTTAATAAAAAAATGTAAACTTAGTAAAAAATGAACAATGATTAAAAACTAATAATTTCTGCCAACACACTTTAAATCGTAATAAATTATAAAAAGATATGATTAAAAAATAACACATTTTGAAAAATTAATAATTATCATTATAGTTAGTTACTAAACTTTTAATATAAATGTTTCGTACCAATGTGTTGTAATATTATTGTTTTCAACAATTTCATTGAATGTTTTTTTGACTAGTTCTTTTAGATGTTCTTTGGATTTTAAGTATTCGTTGCGAATTATATTTTTCATTATTCTCCATAGTTGTTCTATAGGATTTAAGTGTGGAGAATAAGGTGGGATATTAATTAGTTTAATATTAAGAATTTTAGCTATTTTTTTATATAAATGCAGATTTATGAACACTGAAATTGTCTAAAATTAAACATATTCTTTTTTCATTGAGTAATTTCTTTTGTAGATCTTCTTTTAATAAATTTTTTAAGATTATATTTCTCCATATTTCTCTTCTTTTTTTCACGTTTTTTATTGATTCTCTTTTGCAATGTTTTCCAATGATTCTGACTATATGTTGTGGTTGAATCTTTATCTATTTCTTCATCTGAGATTTTTTACATTTTTTAAAATATTATTCAATAATTTAACAAACTCAATATTTGTTGAATTAGCTTTTCTTAATTCTAATAGGGATATTGCTATTTCTGGAGCTGTTGAAGAATTTGTAATTGTTATTGTTGAATTACCATTTATTGCTAGAGATCCTGTGGCATTTATTTTAAATTTATAATGGATTTTTACTGAATTTTTTATGTTTTGTTCCAGATTTATATAATGATTTAGAGTTATAAGGTTCGTTTATGAATGCTGATTCATCAAATAAGATAATTATATCATTTTCACTTACATTAAATTTTTCTAAGTTTTTTTTAATTGTTTTTTAGCATCTTTTGGAGTTTTAGTAAAAATAGGATATGCTTTGCTATAATTATATCCTAATTTTCTTACTATGACTCCTATTTGTTTTAAACTGTATTCTACATTGAATTTTTCTTTAACTATTTGTTGAACATTTTTCATTGATAAATTAGGAGTATTTTCAATGATATTATCTAATTCTACTTGTTGTTCATAAGATAATTTTGATGGTCTTCCACCTCCAAAAGATGGTTTTAAACCATCTAATCCACCCATTTCACAGGATTTAGCCCATCTGTGAACAGTTGGGTAAGAAATGTTAAGTAAATTTGCTGCATCTTGTATTGTATGGCCTTCTGTTATAAATTTAATCGCAATCAATCGCTGATAATAACGATAAAATGCAACATATTGACTCATTTCATTGTTTAACTCTTCTTTACTCATTTTATTAAATAAATTTATTTTAGATTTTCCAGACATAATATGTTATTTGTCACTTATCTATAATAAAAGTTTAGTAAACAACTATAATTCAAAAAATAAAGACCTCTGAATTAATTAAGTGGGGTTCATTTTTTTCTAAGATAAATGTCACTACCATTTAATTAAATATAGGTTTGATAATTTAATTGTTAACTACATTCTATTCAATTATATTAATCATTATATTATTAATTCCAAGGGGTTCATTTTTTGGTTAAATTTTGAACCCCCATTCAAATCATGAAATAATATGTTTGGTCAATAATTATTCTTCTAATTAGATTATGACTCATTA
The DNA here is from genome assembly GCF_001639275.1 of Methanobrevibacter oralis. Lineage (NCBI taxonomy): Archaea > Methanobacteriati > Methanobacteriota > Methanobacteria > Methanobacteriales > Methanobacteriaceae > Methanobrevibacter > Methanobrevibacter oralis. Next base: position 1,562 of record NZ_LWMU01000071.1, on the reverse strand, counting down.
AATTTGATAAATCACGTTTTGCTGTTGATTTAGATATATCATATTGATTTTCATATGATTTATAAGTAAATGACATATTTTCATTATTCATCTTAAGTAAAGCATCAATTTGTCTATCATTGAGATTGAATTCTTTGAAATCATCAACTATTTAAACAATCTATTTAGAATAGTTATAAAGGATACCTTCCGTTTTGTTCTTTTTTGATGCTCAACCATGTTTTAAGCATATTATCCGAAATAACATATTTTTTATTGAAATCATAATCAACAATTCCTTTATTAGATAGGGAATCTAAATATTTTGAGATTGTAGGTGTTGAATATGGTAAACTATTTTTAAGTGTTGTCCAGTTTGCACCATTGTTTTCATTAAGTAATATTACAATTTCACGTTCGTTTGCATTTAATCTACCCCAAACATATATCCACATTAATGCAATGTGATCAATATTTAATTTAATGTTTTCAAGAATAATATTTTCATCACAAACAGAATTTGCAGGAAGTATTGAACATAAAGTATTAATATAAATTGGTATTCCTTTAGTACATAAGTAAAATTGATTAAAGCCTTTATCACTAAATTTAACATTGTTAGATCTCTCATCAACATATCTTTTTGTTTCCTCACGACTAAATGGTTCAATATCAATTTGAATCATTCGACCTCCAAATGCTCCTGTTTGTCCATTAAGCATCTCAGTAACTTCAGAAGTTTTAGATACAGATCCGGTGAATATATAACTAACATTGAATTGTTGTTGTGAATAACTTCTAATTAACCAAAAAAATGCTTCAGGACTTTTAATTGTTCCTAAAAGTTGAAATTCATCTATAACAATGATAAAACCTTTAATTTCATCTGATGAATCAACAATTTTTTGAGGTAATTCCATGACAAATTTACTTAGTTTATTATAATTATTCTTAATTATAGGTAATGGAATATCAAAAATATCAGCATTACTATTAAAATCATAATCTTTTATTTTTAATTGTTTTAAAAAAATAGCTATATTATTTTTTATTTGTTCATAAATAGTTTTATCTTTTGAAATAGAGTTTTTAAATGTTAATAAAAGTTCTTTCATTACTTCTTCTTCAGTTAAATTTGATATTTCACGTGCAAAAATATTAGATAAATCTATATATGCAGTTAAGAATTTTTTGTCCTGATCTTTTAATATTTTTCTAAGTAAAAATGTTTTTCCTACACCACGATATCCTGTTATTAAAAATTGATTTGGGATATCTTTTTCTAACATTGAAAGATATGCATTAATTTTGGCTATATCCTGTTTCCTATTAAAAAAATATTTATCAAAATCTTTAGGTATTGTTGATGGCATTATATTCATTAAATTCATCTCCTGTTTAACTATTTTTTTATTTTACTAGTTAAATATATCTTTACTAATAAATTTATATTTTTTTATAGTGTATTACTAAATATTTATACCTAGATATTCTTTGACCCAGTTTTTGTAGAATGATGTTAAATCAACTATTTTGTAGTATTCTCGTTTAAATATTTCTATTAATTCATTTAAATTTTCATA
>NZ_LWMU01000070.1 GCF_001639275.1 Methanobrevibacter oralis | reverse complement strand
CTTTATATTCTGGTTTTAAATCTGTTATAATGCATTTTTTATTTTGATTGCGGAGTGATTGATTTAAAAAAATAACTATACAAATACTCCACATGTTCAATTACAGGAATAGAAATATTGGCATTTCAATTAACAATACTAAATAAATCAGTATAAATAACATGACCACATTAATTACATTTATATTTCTGTACAATACAATTTTGTTCCCCATTTATTAAAAAAATCAATTTTCTAGAATAAATTCCATTTTTAACAACATCATAAGATTTACACTCATAACAAACAACATTTAATGATTTAAAATACTTTTCACCTTTTCTTGTAGAAACAAACAACGAATCATCAATAGATTGACATCCAATACGAGTTTTATCCTCATTAGTGCGAAATCGAAAACCCGGAATCAAATCGGAAAATTTAAATTGTTTATCAGACATAATAATTATTTGAAGCTTTTATATTTGAATTAGACAAATTAATATATTAGCTTCACCCAATATATTAAATTTACTACTTTTAAATTAAAAACAAAGAAAAATAAAAAGAAAAAAAATCTCAGCACGAAAATTTAAGAAAAATTCAAATCACTTAAGTTTTTGAAAGTGCCCCAACTCTTAAAACTAGAATTTTTTAGAAAAAAATATAATATAAAATTAAATAAATAATCAATCATGACTAAAAAACGTTGCAAATGGGTTGAAGATAAAGAAGAGATATACATTAAATACCATGATTTTGAATGGGGTGTTCCAGTTTATGATGATAAAAAACTATATGAAATGTTTCTTTTAGAATGTTTTCAAGCTGGTCTTTCATGGATAACAATTTTAAAGAAACGTGAAAACTTTAAAAAAGCTTTTGATAACTTCGATGTTCAAAAAATAGCTAATTATGATGACGAAAAGCTAGAAGAATTAGCTAATAATCCCGGAATAATAAGAAACCGTGGAAAGCTAAAAGCTGCAATTAACAATGCCAATATTTATTTGGATATTCAAAAGGAATTCGGATCATTTTGCAAATACATTTGGTCATTCAGTAATGGAAAAATCTTGAAAGATACCCCAGAAAACTACAAAACGCAATCTGCTATTTCATATAAGATATCTAATGATTTGAAAAAAAGAGGAATGAAATATATTGGATCCATAACTATTTATTCCTATTTAGAAGCCGTGGGGATTATAAATAATCATACCCATGAATGTTTTAAATTTTAAGTGATAATATGTCAAATATAGAAAAAATAGATAAAATAATAAGTGAAGCATAAGTATTCTACCTTGCAACTGTTAAAGAAGATAAACCAAAATGTAGGCCATTAGGTTTCCATATGTTAAGTGACGGTGAAATTTATTTTGGTGTTGAAAATTTTAAAGATGTTTACAAACAAATGGAAGTTAATCCAAACATTGAAATTGTCGCTTGGAATGGAGAGAAATTTTTAAGGTATTATGGAAAAGCTAATCTTGATTATAATCCTGAAATAGTTGATAAAGCATTTGAACTAATGCCTGAAATAGCCGAAGCTTATAAAGCTAATGGATGGGAAATGGAAACTTTCTAAATTGAAAACGCTACCGCCGAAATCAGAAATATGATGGAAATCGAAGAAACCTATATCTTTGAATAATACTAACATTTTATATACAGGATTAGATTAATATAATTTTAATCAATAAAATGAGGAGATAGGATGAATAAAAAAATTTTATTTATACTTATGATTTTAGGGATTTGTTTATTATTAACTAGTCCTGTTTTTGCAAAAGAAAAAGTAAAAATAAAAATAGACACCGCAGAACATGTTTTCTCATACAAAGGATACATCACCATAGAACTTACAAATTCAAAAGGAAAAGAAATAAACAGTAAAGGAACCATTCATTACAATATTACTGACGAATTTGGAAATTATAACTGGGCATATGAACCTTATGATGGAAAGATTGTTTTAAGACTACCTGCTGGAAAATACAAAGTCAATGTTAAATTTGATGGAGATTCTCATTATAGAAAAGCTAAGTTAACAAAGGAAGTTACAGTTAAAAGTGATGGGAGTTTAGATGCTTATACCTACTATGATAATCATAATTATGGATTAAATCAGAAAATTGATGATTATATAGAAGATAATTATTGGGATGATGAAATATATGATGATCCATTTACTTATGATGGTGAAGGGCCTTAATAATCTCTAGTTATGCTATCAACACTAAGTACTGACTGCAGCTTTATTAACACCCACATAATACTCAGATTGCTAACTTCCAATTCATGAGAATAATTTAGTTATTAATTGTTTGTGTTTTTCAGCTTGTGTACGGTTACATATTGATGTAATGGTAGCGGGCGGTTTCTTGATTCTATCTTGAATTGAATATTATCCTTGCATAATATAATAAAAGATTTATAGGCCTGAATTTTTTTATAAAAATTCTTTCTAATTTTTCTTAATTTTTACTTTTGTAATGTTGAATTATTTGTTATTTTTAAAAATAGGCCAAAAAACCCTCAAAATCTTCTAAAAAACTAAATAGAATTATATTATAATTATAATATGAAAAAAGACTTTTATTTTGATGCTACACCAATTGATTTGAATTTTAATTTCAATAGGAATAAAAAGACAAAAGAACACCCCAATTCTTTAAATTTAAAATGAAGTTATTCATCATTTAAAGGATTTTACATTGGATTTAAAGCTATAGCTATCATTGATAATATGAATTCAGTTTCTATTTTAATTCAATCTGGAACCCAAAGAATTCAAAGCTTTGATGAAATTATGAAAAATCTATAAAAAAGGCACATTATACAAAAATGAGATATTTTAATATTTGACAAAGGTTATTGCAGCTATAAAAATTATCAATTAGGAATTAGCAAGTATGAAATCATCTCTTTTATTTTTCCAACAGTATAATTTCAAAATAACAAAACTTAATGAACAATAATTTTACCCATTACAAGTATTTAAGAAAAATAAGAAAATAATAACCCAACAGCAATACAACAACTTTTCAGAAAACTAAAAATTTCAGACCCTCTATAAGTATTTTCTTTTGCAGCTATCATATCTAGTTGATGATTAAGATATTTTTTGGTTGATGATTAATTTTTGAAAACTATTAAAATTAATTATTTTAGGATTTAAACTGTTTTTATTAAAAATAAAAAATATATTTTGGTTGATGATTAATGTTGTTGATTCATGTTTTATGAAAAAGTTTATTTTAATATATATTCTGTATTTCTACCTTTTCCAGTACTTTCAATTATTTTTTTATCCTTTAATTTTTTAATAATTTTATAACTGGCCTGAGGAGAAATATTTAGCAACTTTTGAATATCCTTATTTTGAATATGGTTTTTTTCTTCAAGAAGAGTTAATACAGAAATTTCATTTGGAGTTAATTTAATGGCATTATCATATTTTGATGTAATTTGAGCTAGACTTAATACTTCTGATTTAACTTTATCAATTGAATATAATACACCATAACAGAAATATTCCAACCAATTAGTTAAATCGTGATTTTTATCTGCACTTTTTAGAGCATCAACATAAGCCTGTCTATCCTGATTGTAATATTCATCTAAAGTGAAGTAGTTATAAATATTAAATTTGTGTATTGATAAAATTAATGTTGCCATAAGTCTACTGGTACGTCCATTTCCATCAATAAATGGATGGATACGTACTAATTCATAATGAAGAATTCCTGCGATAATAATGGGGTATATTTCATCTGTCGAATTGTTTAACCAATCCAATAATTCATCTACTAAATAAGGTACTTTATAAGCATCCGGGGGCATGTAATTTATTTCTTTGGTATGTAGGTTACCAACAAATACCTTAGTATCTCTAAATTTGCCTTCATATTCAGAATCTCTTAATAAACCTTTAGTCAAATCTTTATGCACTGATAAAATCGTGTTTTTGGTAACAATTTTATCTGAATATCTATTTAAATTATTCAATACATTGAAATAATTTAGTACTTCTTGTTCTGCTTTTGTAGTTGGCTCTTGATTGTTATTGATTAATGTTTTTACTTCTTCTAATTTTAAAGGATTTCCTTCAATTGATGTTGAATAATGTGAAGACTTAATAAGGGCTTCTTGTTTTAATTGAGTATCATATAATGGAATTAATTTTGCATTAATAATAATTTCTTTAGCTGAAGCAATTTTTGCAATATAATCTACAATTTTATTTGTATATGTAAATTGAGGTTCAAACATGGTATCAACTTATTTTTATTAATTAATATTAATATATGTGGTTGATGATTAAGATGTTTTTTGGTTGATGATTAATTTTTGAAAATTCTTCAAATTGATTATTTTATGATTTAAACAATTTTAATTAAAAATAAAAAAAGCATGTGGGTTGATGATTATGATATGGTTTAGTTAATAAAATCTGAGGTTTTTTGAAATCATTAACTTTTTTAATTTAATCCATAATTGCATTTTGATAGGAAATTGTTGTATGGCTGTTCTTGAGTTGTATTGATTCCTAATTGGTAGTTTTTATAGCTATAATAATCTTTATCAAAAATTATGGCCTCACCTTTTGTATAATTCGTCTTTTTTGGAGAGTTTCCCTGATTCAAAAAGTTTTGCATCATTTGGAGCTCCTGAACGGATTAAAATACAAACAGAATTCATATTATTGAAATCTATGGCAACAATTGCTTTAAATCCAATGTAATATCCTTTAAATGACGAATAACTTTATTTTAAATTTAAAGAATTGGGGTGTTCTTTTGTCTTTTTATTCCTATTGAAATTAAAATCCAAGTCAATTGGTGTAACATCAAAATAAAAGCCTTTTTACTCTATTTTGAAAATTTAATATCATATTTAGTGCATTTTAGAAGATTTTGTGGGTTTTGTTGTGAAAGATTTTTGTAAATTTGATCTTTAAATTTAACGATATTGTTGAACCATTTTTAAAAATAGCAAATAATTACCATGTATTTTTACAAACACAAATAACTCAACATTACAAAAGTAAAAAAAAAAAATAGAAAGAATTTTTATAAAAAAATTCAGACCCCTTAAAAAGATCATATTTAAGAGCATGAAATTTAAAGTAAAAAGCATTAATCGTGACTCGCACAAACCTAAAATGAATGCATTAAAACAGCAAACATTGAATAATTGGGAAAAAATAAAAATAAATATTTTTCCCGATTAGAAAAAGATTTAATCCCCATTATTCCAATTTAGAATACCATAAACCACGCATAAAAGAGCGGATAATATGATTAGAACATAAACACCCCATATCCATGGGTCTTCAATACCAAAAACCATCATTATACTCCACTTCCTTTATTATCAATATCCTCAAATGCTTTATCAAGAACCTCTTGTTCTAATGGTTTAGTAAGCAAACTTACAACAATGGTGAAAAATGCAGATACAGGAACTGCAATTATCATTACATCAATAAATGGCCATGGGACTGTAGAAAGTAATGTTTCAACACCAAAAATAAGTTTACATATTCCAAGGCCAGTAGCTGTTTTTGCAAATACAAAAATTAACCAAAATAAACTTACAAATGTTCCAGATATTATTCCTGCAATAGCTCCCATTTTTGTAATTCCTCTCCAATAAAGAGCTCCTAAAAATACTGGTAAAAATGCAGCTGCACAAATTTCAAAGAATAAACTTGTTCCAAGAGCAACAATACTTCCTGGAAGAGTATAAGCCATGACAATAGCTAATATTATAGCTATTAATACTCCTACTCGAGTAATAGGTACTTGATCTAATTTTTGTTTGGATTTGTCTCTTAAAGTACCATAAATATCTATTCCAAATGCACTTCCCTGGGTGTGAAGTTGAGATGAAATTGTAGACATAGCTGCTGCTATTAATGACAATAAAAATAAATAAATAAACCATTCAGGCAAAGCCATTGTAATAAATGTTGGAATAATTTTATCAATATTTCCTCCAACAACATCTACTGCTATCTTACCTAATTTATCAAAGAAATAAACATTAGAAAGTGATCCTACAATATAAGCTGTAGTTGGCATTATTGCAATAAAAATACCCCCAATCAATACAGATCTGTTTAATTCTTTATCTGATTCTACTGTCATGAATCTTACAATTAATGGTGGTTGAGCAAGTACACCAATACCTACACCAACAAAAACTGATGATACTAAATTCCACCAGAAGGGTGTCCCAAATTTTGGGAAAGTCGTCCAACCTGTTCCTCCAGTCTCAATAGATGAAGCCGGATATAAATTAACCATATTTGTAAGAGCAGAATTTGCAGTATCAACTCCTCCAAGTAACCAATAGATATATCCAAGTAAAAATAACATTGCAACAACCATTATAGTACCCTGCAAGGCATCAGTATACATTACACCTTTTATCCCTCCAAAGAATACATAAAATGTAATAATAATTGCTAAAATGAATAATGCAATAGTAAAATCAAGCATTAAAGAAGATTCTAAAAATCTCGCTGCCCCAATAAGAACTACGGCTACATAAAGTGGCATTGCACCAAATATAATCAATCCAGATGCATATTGAATAAATTTACTATTAAAACGTTTCCCTAAAAACTCAGGGAATGTTAGAGAACCTAAACTGTGTCCCATTCTACGAGTTCTTTTACCTAAAAATACAAATGCGATAAATACACCAATAATAATATTTAAGAATGCTAACCATAAGACACTCATCCCATACTCACCAGCAACTCCTCCAAAACCTACAATAGCTGCTGTCGAAATAAAAGTAGCTCCATAACTTAATGCCATAATATATGGATGTGTATCTTTACCTGCTAACATATAATCTTCAGATGAATTTGTTTTTTTCCATGCATAATAACCCACATAAACTAAAGCAAATATGTAAACTATAAATACAATTGCCAAAATCATAATGTCCATAATAAAAAACCTCTAATATTAACCTAATAATATTAACACATTAACTTTTAATTAAAAAATTATTTAAATATTACTATAAATTACATTAATGTTCATATTTGTACAATAATGGCGTCAATTGTAAAGTTTTATATGAATAAACTAACAATAAATCAATACATTGAAGAAAAATTTTAAATTAGGGATACTATGGTGTTTAACGAAAAAGCCGAATGTATGGAAAAAGAAGAAAAAAAAGCATTACAACTTAAAAGACTTCAAAAAACTGTAAAATTAGCTTATGAAAATGTTGAATTTTACAAAAAAAGGCTTGATGATGCAGGAATAAAACCTGAAGATATTAAAACATTAAAAGACATAGAAAAAATTCCATTTACAACAAAGAATGATTTAAGAGAAGCTTATCCATTAGGACTACTTGCAGTTCCTCGTGAAGAAATAGTTGAGATTCACGCATCCTCTGGAACAACAGGAAAACCAAGTGTAACTGCATATACACAAAATGACTTAGATATTTGGGGAGAATGTATTGCTAGAGGACTTGTAATGGCAGGGTGTAAAAAAGATGAAATTATCCAAAACGCCTATGGTTATGGATTATTTACTGGTGGATTTGGTATTCACCACGGAGGAAATAAATTAGGTGCAATTACAGTTCCAATTTCTGCAGGAAATACAAAAAAACAACTTGACACAATGATTGATTTTCAAAGTAACATATTAACATGTACCCCCTCATATGCTATGTATTTAGGTGAATCTAGAGAAAAAGCAGGGATTAGCTTAGATGAAATTAATTTAAAAGCAGGAATACATGGAGCTGAAATGTGGACCGATGAAATGAGAAAAAGAATTGAAAAATCATTAGGTATTAAAGCATATAACATATATGGACTAACCGAAGTAATGGGTCCTGGTGTTGCTCAAGAATGTAGCAAACAAAATGGCATGCACATCCAAGATGACCAATTCTACCCAGAAATCATAAATTCAGAAACTGGTGAAACATTAGATTATGGTGAAGAAGGAGAACTTGTTTTAACTTCATTAACAAAAACTGGAATGCCTATTTTAAGATTTAGAACAAAAGACTTAACTTCATTAATAGCAGATGAATGTGAATGTGGAAGAACAACTATAAGAATGACAAAAATCACTGGTAGAAGCGATGATATGCTTAAAATCAAAGGCGTTATGGTATTCCCATCACAAATTGAAAAAGCATTGCTTAAAATTGACGGAATTAGCCCTAACTACTTAATACATGTAACTAGACCTAAAATTTTAGATGAAGTCGAAGTTAAAGTAGAAGCATCAAAAGAATTATTCTCTGATGAAATGAAAGAAATGGAAAGAGTAGAAAAAGAAATTGCCTCTTCAATTAGATCTGAAACCGGTTTAAGAGTAGAAGTAACATTATGTGAACCAGAATCTCTTCCAAGAAGCGAAGGAAAAGCTATTCGTGTAATAGATGAGCGTAACTTATAAAAGGTGATAAAATGGATGTTCAACAAATCTCAGTTTTTATAGAAAACAAAGAAGGAAGAATTAAAAAAGCTATTGATACACTAGCTAAAGAAGGAGTGAATATTCGTGCTCTTTCAATAGCTGATACAACAAAATACGGAATTTTAAGATTAATTACATCAGATAACAAAAAAGCAGTTAGTGCACTTGAAAATAATGGGTTTATTGTAAAAGAAAATAAAGTTATTATTGTAGCAGTTCCTGATGAACCAAATGGACTAAACTCAACATTAGCTGTTTTTGATGATAAAAATATTAATTTAGAATACTTATATGCATTTGTAAGTAGTAACACTGATGAAGCTATTGTTGTTATGAGATTAGAAAATATGGAAGAAGCTATTGAAGCATTGAAAAATAGTGAAATAAAAATATTAACTGAAGAAGATATTAAAAAGATATAACTTCAGTAATTTTTAATCTAAAAATTAAATAAATAAGGAACAATTTTTCCTTATTTTGATTTTTTTAAAACTCTTTTAATAAATTAACAATATCGTTTCTAGAGTATCCTAAACGAATGAAAAGACTTTTAATAGGTTCCCTATCTGGAATTTTACCTAATTCTTTCCATTTTTTAAAGTCATTAGTTAAAATACTGTTAATTAAAAGCTGAATAGTAATTAAATCATCACTTTTAATAGCTATAAAAGCATCTTCATTTTGGAAAATGTTTTCAGGGTCAATTAATGTTAACCTACCATCTTTTCCTTTTTTAACAATAGCATTATCAATTTTGTAAGTCATAATACCACAACAATCTTAATTAATTAAAAATATAAACCTAATACTATTTAATATTTAACCTTTAATCCACTTGTAGCCACTTTCAATAGCTTTTAAGTTTAATTCATGAAACTTAGGTTTTAAACTATTTTTCATAGCTTCAATTACTGAGTCTTTAGAAAGTGGAAACTTATCATCAGCTGTTACTGCTCCTAAAAGAACCATATTTAAAGATAAAACATTGCCCGCTTTTAAAGCTAGTGCTGTTCCATCAATTGGAAGAACATTATTAAAATTTTCCTTAAGAACACTTGTAATCTTATCAACACTAGGGTATGGAGTTTTTGAAGAAGATGGGACAATTGGATGAGTATTAAACACTATTTTACTATCTTTATTTACTTTATTAAGACCCCTAATTGTTTCAATAGGTTCAAAAGAAAGTAACATGTCCGCGGATTGAGCTGGAATAATAGAACTATCAAACCCTCCAATTTTTAATTCCGTAGAAACAGATCCTCCTCTCTGAGACATTCCATGAATTTCACTCATTATTACATCCAAACCCTGATTCATTGCAGCTTCACCAATAATTGTGGAAGTTTTAATGATTCCTTGACCACCAACACCACAAATATATATATTATAATGATTATTCATATTCTCACATCCTTCCTGATTCAATAGCACCATATCGGCAAACTTGAGTACAGACATTACATCCATCACAAGATGATTGGTCAATAACGATTTTTCCATCGACTTTTGAAATAGCTGAACAAGCTAACTCATTTATACATTTATCACAATGATTACAGTTAGATTCAACTAACTTAACTGGAGGTTTCTTTGTTAAGCCTTTAATTAAAGTACATGGAGCTTTTGAAATAATAACTGCAACATCGTCTCGTTGAAGTGCTTCGGAATATGTTTTAATGACCTGTTCTAAATTAAATGGATTTATTACTCTTACATATGAACATCCGCAAGCTTTAGCTACTTTACGAATCGAAATTTCAGGAGCTTCATCCCCCATTCCATCAACAGGAATTCCAGGATTTGGTTGACCTCCTGTCATTGCAGTAATTCGATTATCTAATACAGTTAATACAAAATTATGTTTATTATGAACTGCATTAATTAATGGAGAAATACCACTATGGAAAAATGTAGAATCCCCAATAAAACTTACAACTTTTTGATCTGTGGAAACTGAAAATCCGCAACCATTACCTACACTTGAACCCATAGATAATAAGTAATCGGCAGCTTCATAAGGTGGATTAATTCCTAATGTGTAACAACCAATATCTGATGCAAATACAACATCTCTTGAAGTTAATCCAATGTTCTCAATAGCCTTATTAATTCCATAGTACATTGCTCTGTGAGAACAACCTGCACAGAATACAGGTGCTCTAGATGGAATTTCACTAGCTAATTTTTCTAAGCTTGAGCTAAATTTAATTTCATTATTTTCTTTGAAATTTAAAAATTTATTAAAGCCATCTCCGACAATATCTGAATTAAATTCCATACATCTTGGAAATGTGCCATCCAATTTACCATGAATAGTAACATCTAATTCATTTTGCCCAATACAAGCTAATGTATCTTTTTCTATTATCGGATCAACTTCCTCAACAATAAAAACTTCATCTAAATCTTTTAAGAATTCTCTAACTAATTTATCTGGAAATGGATAAGAAAATCCTAATTTTAAGATATCTACATCTAAATTATTAAATTTAATAACATCATGAGCATAATTATAAGCACTACTTGATGCAATTACACCATACTTTTTAGATGATGCAACATCGATTTTTTTATTTAAACCGCTTTTATTTGTAATTAAATTCAATTCCTCTATTTTAAAACATAATCGTTCATGCATCTTTCCTGCAAATGCTGGAACTGGAACATATTTTGAAGGATTTTTATTAAAATGACCTCTCTTCCAATGACTATCATTATTTGTAGCATTGTCATTAGCTTCTCCAAATTCAACTACACCCCTCATATGAGATACACGTGTGGTTGTTCTAATAATTACCGGTAAACCAATCTGTTCAGATAAATCAAAAGCGTATTTAACCATATCCTTTACTTCTTGACAATTTGAAGGTTCTAAAATCGGAACATTAGCTAGTCTTGCATAATTACGTGTGTCTTGCTCATTTTGAGATGAAAAAAGTGAAGGATCATCAGCAGATAAAACAACCATTCCTCCCTTAACACCAGTATATGCAGTACTCATAAATGAATCACTAGCTACATTCATACCTACATGTTTCATAAAAGTAAATGAACGAAGTCCAGAAGCAGCAGCTGTTGCAGCTACTTCCATTGCAACTTTTTCATTAGTTGAAAATTCAAAATAAATATTAGCCTTTTTTGCCAAAACAGATAATACATTTCCAATTTCTGATGATGGAGTTCCAGGATAGGTAGCAGCAATAGAAACACCTGCTTCTATAACCCCTCTTACAGCTGCTTCATTACCTAATAAAAACTGTTTTTCACCAGATTTGCCTGTAACTAACTCTTTTAAACTCATTTTATTTTCACCAAAAAATAATTCAAAAATCTAATACAATATATTATATAATAGTTCACAGTATAAATATTATATTATAATGAATTGTTAAGCTTTTATTAAATGAGGGGAGAATAAATGATAAAAGTATATGTTTCCAGATTCAATAAGGAAACCGACTCTGAACCACATTTAGAGTGTTATAAAATCGAAATGACACCTCAAATGAAAGTTCTAGATGCTCTTCAAGCTATTAATGATAAATATGATGAAGACATTAGTTTTAGAAGTTCTTGTAGAGCAGGTCAGTGTGGATCTTGTGGAATCTTATTTAACGGGAATGGAGCACTAGCTTGCCAAAAAGATATAAAAGATGGTGCTATAATTGAGCCTTTAAAATTCCCAATTGTTAAAGATTTAATAGTGGATAAGAGTAGTATTGAAAATAAAGTTAAAGATTTACAATTAACCTTAGATAACCAACACACAAATGGATTAGATAATAGATTAACTAAAGATAATATAAAAGAGACAAAAAAAGTTAGAAGCTGTATTGAATGTTATTCATGTTTATCAACATGTCCAGTGGTTAATATTGCAACTGAAGACTTTGGTGGACCTTATATTATGAGGTACATCTCTAAGTTTGAATCAGACCCAAGAGATGAATTTAAAACCAGAATAAAAGAAAGTTTAAGTGAAGGACTATACAATTGTACTAGTTGTGGTAAATGTAAATCTGTTTGTCCTAAAGATATTAACACATTTGGTGATGCAATAGAAAGAATGAGAGCAATTGCATGTGCAGATGATTTAGGACCTCTCCTAGAACATGTAGCAATTAAAAAAAATGTTTTAGAAACTGGAAGATCTCTACAAGAACCTAATGGTACTGCATTTATTGATGAAGTTGAAAACTATAAAAATTCCAAAATAGCTTTATTTACTGGTTGTATGCTTGATTATCGTCTCCAACATGTTGGACATAAATTACTTAAAGTATGCGAAGCTAATGGAATAAAAATTGATGTGCCTAAGGGTCAAGTTTGCTGTGGTTCTCCACTTTTAAGAACTGGACAGGTAGATGCTGTTCAAAGTCTTGTTGATAAAAATAAGGAAGTATTTAAAGAGTATGATACCGTAATTACTCTTTGCTCTGGTTGTGGAGCTACACTTAAAAATAATCATCCGCAATTTGGCTCAAAGCTAAATGTAATGGATATTAGTGAATTTTTAGTTGATAAACTTAATACATCAAAAATGAAAGATGTAAATATGATTGTAACATGGCACGACCCATGTCATTTAGCTAGAGGGCAAGGTATTAAAGATGAACCACGTGAAATCATAGAAATGATTAAAGGAGTTGAATTTAAAGAAATGAAATATCCTTGTCAATGTTGTGGTGCCGGTGGAGGAATAAAATCTGGAAAACCAGAAATTGCACTTGAATTAGCAAAAGATAAAGCTAAAATGATTAAAGATACGGGAGCTGAAGCCGTAATTACAATTTGTCCATTCTGTGAGAGAAACCTTCAAGATGGTCTTGATGAATCAGGCTATTCTAATATAAAATCCATGCACATTCTTGAATTATTAGATAAAGCATATGAATAGGAGTTGGTTAAAATAGGAGATGTTGCTGTTGAGGAAGAAAAAATTGTAGAAACCCCTAAAATAAGTTCTCCTGAAAATAAAGAAAAAAAAGAAAAACAAGCAAGCTCCACCAAAAAATCAAAGGATAAAAAGCAATCCAGAGGACTTGGAAGAGTAAAGATTACAAAACAATCGAAAAAAAATGAAATATCATCATTTAAAGAAAATATTTATATTGTTTTTGTGGAATGTGAAACCCCTGGAAATATTGGTTTTCTTGCAAGGACTATGGCAAATTTTGGATTAAAAAATTTAATATTGATTAATCCTCCTAAATTAACTAATGAAACATATTATCAAGCTACACATGGAAAATACATTGTAGAAACTGCTAAAATTTATAATTCATTAGATGAATTTTATCAAAGCCAAAGAATAGATTTTAAAGTTGCATCTACAGGTACTGTTGGAGGCAGCTATAACCTATCTAGAATCCCAATTAAACCTGATGAATTAGGTAAGTCCATTAATATTTCAAATAATGTTGCAATATTATTTGGAAGAGAAGGAAATGGCCTTACAAATGAAGAAATAAATGATTGTGATATCTGTGTTTCAATTCCAACAGACCCAGTTTATCCAATAATGAATATTTCCCACGCCGCAGCAATAATATTTTATGAGTTATTTAAAAATAAACATGAATTTGGTGTTGAAGGTCTTGAAAAAAGTACTAAAACCGAAAAAGAATACTTATTAAAAGATATGTATGATTTAATAGATAGTTTAAACATTCCAGAACATAAGAAAAAAACTGGATTTAAATCTTTTAAAAATATTATTAATCGAGCATTTATAACTGGTAGGGAAGCACACACCTTAAAAGGCATTTTAAGAAGATTGAAAATGAAATTAGGTGAAGAATGAGAAGAAATTAGATTCGCAGAAATCAGCATGTTTATTGTTAATAGGATTTTCAATTGGAGATTTTGGATAGCTGAATTAACTAAAAAATCAAAAACTGCTAAAAAAATTATTAATAAAATGCTATTTGAAAGAGAAATTATCGTTATTCCAATAGATTACACTTCAAAAGCTATTGACAATGTTGTAAACAGAATTGGAAATTTAATTAAAGTTAAAGAATGAATATTTATCAAATTATTTGTGTGATAAAATGGCTATTTTAAGTGATAAAACAATTAAAGAATATTTAAAAGAAGAAAAAATAATAATTGACCCTCTTTTAGACGAAAAACAAATACAACCATCTTCTGTAGATATGAGACTAGGAGATGAATTTAAAGTATTTAAGGTTATTAGAAAACCATATATTGATCCTAAAGATGAAGAAGATATTGCATCATACATGGAATCAAGTATTGTAGAAGGTGGAGATGCATTTATTATACATCCGAATGAATTTGCACTAGCTACCACATTAGAATATGTTAAAGTTCCTGATGATTTAGTAGCTAGAGTAGAAGGTCGTTCCAGTATGGGAAGACTTGGTGTTACAATGCACGTTACTGCAGGATACATTGATCCTGGATTTGAAGGAAGAATCACATTAGAAATATCTAATATTGGTGCAATGCCCGTAGCACTTTATCCTGGTCAAAGAGTATGTCAAATCGTCTTTGAAACCATGACCACACCTGCAGAAGTTCCATATGGACATCCTGACAGAAATAGTAAATATATGGGTCAAGTTAAACCTGAAAGTAGTAGGGTGAAACTTGATTATGAATTAAAAAAATAAATGGAAGTTATTTTTATGAATCATGATAAAATGACAAATATTAGTGCTAAAAGAGGATTTTTATGGCCATCTTTTGAAATTTATTCAGGAGTATCTGGTTTTACCGATTATGGACCTCTTGGAGCTAGTTTAAAAAATAATATAATGCAAAAATGGAGAAAACAATATGTTTCTGGTGAAGGATTTTATGAAATTGAAGGTCCAACAATAATGCCAAAAGAAGTTTTAAAAGCATCAGGACATGTTGATAACTTTACCGATCCAATGTGTAAATGTGAAAGCTGTAATGAAGTTTTTAGAGCAGATCATGTTATTGAAGAAGAAATTGGTGAAGATGTTGAAAGCCTTGAAAATGAAGAGCTTGATAAAATAGTTTTAAACAATAATATAACCTGCCCAGAATGTGGTGGGAAACTATCTAATATTTGGAATTATAACCTCATGTTCAAAACAATGATTGGAGCTAAAGGGGATAAAATAGGTTACATGAGACCTGAAACAGCTCAAGGAATATTCATTTTATTCAAACGTTTAGAAAGATTTTTCAGAGGAAAACTACCATTCGGTGTAGTTCAACTTGGAAAAGCATATAGAAATGAAATTTCACCTAGACAAGGAGTAATAAGGCTTAGAGAATTTACTCAAGCAGAAGCAGAAATATTCTTAAATCCAAAAGATAAAACAAGCCCCAAATTTGCACAAATTGAAAATGAAATATTTTCCCTGTCTTCACAAGAAGTACAAGAAAATAATCTAAAACCTTTAGAAATTACTGCAAAAGAAGCATTAGATAAAGGAATTGTAGCTAATGAAATCCTAATGTATCAATTGTATTTAGCTCGTAAATTTTTAAATGAAATTGGAATACCAAATGATGTTTTAAGATTCAGACAACATTTAAAAGGAGAAATGGCTCATTATGCTCTTGACTGTTGGGATGTTGAAGTAAACACAGATAAATATGGTTGGGTTGAAATCATTGGAATAGCAGATAGAGGAGATTATGACTTAACTTCACATTCTAAATTCAGTAATGATGATTTAAATGTCTTTGTAGAATATAATGAACCTAAAAAAGTCAAAAAAAGTGTTGCTAAACCTAATTTAGCTAAATTCGGACCAATATTTAAAGGAGATTCTCCTAAAGTAAAACAAGCAATTGAAGAAGCAAATGTGGATGAAATTAAAAAAGCTATTGAAGATAATGGAAAATTTGTGATTAATTTAGATAAAACTTATGAAATAACCGAAGATTTACTTATCTTTGAAGACATTGAAGAAGAAATAGCCGGAGAAAAAATTACTCCACACATAATCGAACCATCTTTTGGAATTGATCGTATCGTATATTCTGTTTTATTACATTCATTTAAAGAAACAGAAAAAAAAGATTATTTTAAATTTAATAAATCAATAGCTCCAGTACAGTTAGGAATTTTCCCACTTTTAAATAAAGAAGGACCACGTGAAATAGCACTTGATTTAACTGAAGAGTTAAGAAATGCTGGTTTTAGAGTGGAATATGATGCTAGTGGTACTATTGGTAGGAGATATGCAAGGGCAGATGAAATTGGTATTCCTCTTGCAATAACAATTGATTTTGAAACTCTTGAAGATAATAAAGTAACTGTTAGAAACAGAGACAACGAAGAACAAGATAGAATCTCTATTAGTGATTTAAAAGAGCATTTAGAAAATTATTATAAATAATGAGTGTGAAAACTCATTTATTTAAACTATTTTTAAAATTATTAAATAAATTATCTGCCCATTTAATAGATTTTTCATTTTTAGATGTTAATAATCTATTCTGGTCAAAATAACCATCTTCCTTAAATAATCCAAGTACCATTACATCATTGGTTGAAATTAATAAAAACATGTTATTTTCACTAAAATAATTTATATTAGATATCTCTAAATTTTTATTAAAAAGCTCATAAACATTACTAGGAACTAATAACTCAATATTAGACTTATTTTCGATTAATTCATTTAATTTATTATTAAAATTTTTGTAAAAAAATGGTAAAACGCATTTAACCTCATTTGCTTGTGTAAGACACTCTTCAATAAAATCATATGTTTTATATGCATTAATTTCATTGGATTCTAAAATTTTAGCATTTTCAAGTAAAAATATTTCGGTTATTGACTTACTCGGAATTATATCAACAATGTGATTATCTAAAATAGTAAAAAATTTGTTTAATAATTTAATAACCATATTAAACTCCAAAATATTTTTCATTTGCAATTTAGCACAATTAGATAAATAATAGTTATTAATTTCACGATAAACATGACCTTCCGTTTCTAAACCATGAATATTACTAGATATTGAACTATAACTTAAACCTGTTGTATTATTGATTTCTTTCATATTTAATGGACATTCATATAATGTTTCAAGTATTTTTAATCTCACTAAAGAGTTTGATATGTATTTTATTTCGTCTGATACTGATTCATATTCTTTTAAGTAGCTATTGTTTTTCACATAAATCACCAAAGAAAATAGTATTACGTATAATATTAATTTTTATTACAAAAAATATAAAATCTATTGAAGTGAACAATCTCATCAAATAACACTTCCATAAAATTTAAAAATAAACAAATTTTAACCTTGTAGAAACCCTCCTTTAAAATATTTGTATTGCCCTGTAAATGTTATATAATACATTTTTGAGTTTTGTTTCTTTATTTTGGAGTTTTGTGCTTCCACTATAGTTTTTTCCGTTGAATTTTCCTTTTATTTCCTATTTCTTTGTTTATGCATTTTTTTATTGTTTTTGTCTAGTTTTTCCATCAATTTTAAGTCCAAAATCCAAAAGGTTTAAATGTCTATAAATTCAAATAATAATACAGAAAATAGTTTATTTTCTTGTTCATATTAATAAATTATTCTCCATTCTACTATTTATAAATTATTATCAAGTTTTTTAATTAATAACAAGTATTATTTCAAATATATAAAAACTAAAGCAATAAAATCACTTAAAACTAGAATCAAAACATTTCTTGTAAAATTTTTTTGTGATGAACAACTTCAAGTGTAAAATAAAAAGAACAATAAACATGTTAAAATCAAAAAATAAAGAATAAAACAAAAATATTTAACAAAAAAAGAAAATAATATCGATATTCACTTAAATTTTAATAGGGTTTCTATAAGGTTAAAATTTTTTAAAATATAAACAACAAATAGTAGAGTAAGGGATAAAATGATAGACACACATATACATGCTGACTTAAGAAGTGGTGAAGATTTTAAGGAGATGTATTTATCTGGAATAGACGTTGCAATTACATGTGGTTTTTATCCATACAAAGTAGATAACGAAATCGTGCTTTTAAATCATTTGAATAGAATTTTAAAACTAGAAACTGAAAGGGCATTTGAACATGGACTTAAACTAAAAGTAGCATTAGGAATACACCCCACAAACACTAAAATAAATCCAAAAATGATTTATGAGAGTTTATATAACTGGATTAAATCAAGAGAAATTATAGCTATTGGAGAAATAGGATTAGAAAATTTAACCGTTGATGAAATTAATATCTTTAAAAAACAACTTGACATTGCTGATGAAACTAAAACAAAAGTAATTATCCACACACCACGTAAAAATAAAGCAAAAGTTTTAAAAGTTATTTTAGACATATTACCTCAACATATTGATGAAAAATTAGCTGTAATCGACCATATTAATCCAAGCGTTGTTAATAGTGTTATAAATAAAGATTGTATGTTAGGTTTAACTGTTCAACCTCAAAAAATGACCAAGGAAGAAGCAATAACGATTTTAAATGAATATGGTTTTGATAAATTCCTACTAAATAGTGACATTAGTACTAAAGCATCAGACCCTCTTTCTGTTCCAAAAACAATTAGAGAACTTCAAAAACAAAATTACAACAAAAAAGATATAGAAAAAGTGTCTTTTTTAAATGCTGAAAAATTCTTTAAAATATAAAAAAATAAAGGACATTATCCTTTATTTGAAATAGCTACTCTTTTAGGAACAACTATTATTAAATTTTTCTCAGAAGAACGAGAAAGCAATAAAGCTTGAGCTCCATAATGCGCTCTCATTTGTTTAATCTTATCACCAGTTAATTTAAAATTAGCTGGGCTTTCTTTTTCTAAAAATGATAAATCAATTATTACTGGATTATTTTCCTCAATTACCTGATCAACAATATAATTAACATCATCAATAGTTTTAGGCCTAATTAAAACAATTTCATAAAAAGATTGTTCAGGGGAAATTACATCATCATAATAAGCATGAGTCGAACTAGGAGTTGGCCTTGGAGTATATTGTTGCTGAGGTCTTGACTGTTGTTGATTATTTGATGAATTATTCTCAGTAGGTCTTTTAAGAGCATCTATAATACTCCCAATACTGAATGAATTCTCATTGTTCTTTCTATTTTTAGATTCTTCTTCTGTTTCTTCAAATCCTAAACTTCTTTTTAATGCACTAGTGAAACTCATTTAAATTACTCCTTTAAATAATCAAAAATCGCATCTAATAATTTTGAAGCACCATTATTGAAAACATCTTCAACAGGCAAACCAAATTTAGATTCAAAATATTTAACATCCATATCCAAGTTAGCATCTTTAAGATTTATTGATAAACCAACAACTTTTGTCGGTTCAACAGCTTCAATAGCTTTAATTTCTTCTTCAATACCTCTTGGTTTTCTATATGGATGATTTGGTCTATGTCCCACAATAACTGCATCAGGAGCAGCTCCAATTAAAATAGCTGCAGATAATCCTCTTGGATGAGGATTTCCTTTTTCAGTTAAGCTTGATTGACCTTCAATGAAAATAATATCTGGTTTTTTAATTTCTTCAACATATTTGATTGCAGATAAAACAGCTGCAGGAACATCCATTGCAGATAAACTTCCTGCTCTAAA
The DNA here is from genome assembly GCF_001639275.1 of Methanobrevibacter oralis. NCBI lineage: Archaea > Methanobacteriati > Methanobacteriota > Methanobacteria > Methanobacteriales > Methanobacteriaceae > Methanobrevibacter > Methanobrevibacter oralis. Next base: position 88,746 of record NZ_LWMU01000070.1, on the reverse strand, counting down.
ATTAAAGTCAGTAGGTTCTTCTAAACCCATTTCATCAGTAGAAATAATAGCTGGTGTTAATCCTCTTTCGCTAGCCGCTATACCTAAGGATTTAGTAGTGGTTCTTTTTCCACATTCTTGTGAAGTTCCACCAACGAAAACTACAGGAGCTTTTGGGTTATAAGAAATCTTTGGAAGGATTTCACAGGATTTTTTAGGAGCGACACCTGCAATTTTCTCAATAACATCTAACCTAGGACCTATTTCTTTAATAACTAAACCTTTTGAATCAGCAAATTTTTTCAAAGAGATATTTTCACTAATAGATAATGATCTAAATGAAGTAATAACATTTAATCCCTCATCAATAGCTTGAGCTGCATATTTCAAAGCAGTACCTTCAGCACCAATTGGCAACATTATAACAAGAGATTTTGCATGAGGATTTTCCTTCAAACAGTCTTCTAAATTACCACAAACAACACGACCACAGAAGGGTTTTGTTTGTTTTTTTACATCATCATCTATAAAACCAATAGCTTCAACACCTTCAAGATTGGAAAATTTTTCACCTCCACCACCACAACCAACTACAATAAATGGATTTAAATCTTGAATCTCTTTTACAGATTTTACTGAATACAACACCATCACTCCTATGCTTCTAACTTATAATTTATAACTTTAATGAAAATTTATTATCATGATATTTTTTTAAATCATTCTAAAAATATAGTATATTACTACTTATAATTTTTCATATTAATAAAGGTATAATGTTTTGATGAAAAATAATTAATAAATAGTAATTCATATAATACTTTAATCAATAGAAAATAGGAGAATATTCCCATGAGAAAACCTTATGTTATATTAATTGGAAGTGCATCGGGTATTGGTAAATCAACAATTGCTGCAGAATTAGCTAAAAAATTAAATATTAAACATTTAATTGAAAGTGATTTTTTAAGAGCAGTTGTTCGTGGAATTATTGGAAGAGAATATGCTCCCGCATTACATAGTTCATCATATGACGCGTATAAAAACCTTAGAACTAAAAATAAATACGATAACTATACCGAATTAGTATCAGCAGGATTTGATGAACATGCGTCTTATGTTATACCTGCTGTTGAAAAAGTTATTCAAAGAGCTATTACGGATTTTGATGACATAATAATAGAAGGAGTGCATTTAGTTCCAGGATTAATTGATATAGACCAATTTGGTTCTGATGCAAGCATATATTTCTTTGTCTTAAGTTCTGATGAAGAATCACACAAAGAAAGATTTGTAAAAAGAGCAGTCCAAATACATCGTGGAGGCAAACAACTAGAATTCTTTAGTGAAAATAGAATCATTCACGATCACCTTCTAAGTCAAGCTGATGCAAATAATATAAAAATTATTGATACAGATTCTATTGAAAAAAGTATTGCACAAATACTAGCCCATATTAATAAAAGTACAACTACAATTAAATTAATTAATACAGTAGATCAATTAGAAGATGTTGTAAATATCATAATAAATAAAAATAATGGAAATCTAGAACAAGTATCTTATCCAATTGCAGGATTTAAAGATCCATTAATTAGAAAAGTAACAGCAACAAATGCTGAAGCTGTTAATAGATTTATTAAAACAATTAATAATAAAAAAGATAATAAAGCAGATTTGAACAAATTATATAACTTATCTAAATACAGAGAAATGACTGTTAGTGGACCAAGTCAAGAAGTTCTTGATAAAATTAAAAAAGAGCTTATAGAAAAAGGATATGTGTACAATGAATGATGATACTATAAATGAAATGATTATTAACTGTCCAGTTTGCCATGTTGAAGGTAAAGCAAAATCAATAATGAAAGAAATAGAAATACCTCATTTTGGTAATGTGCTAGAAACAACTATTAAATGCCCTGAATGTGGATTTAAACACAGCGATGTCATTAGTTTAGAACAAAACGATCCTGCTAAATATATTCTTGAAATTAATAAAGATAATTTATCTATAAGAGTTGTTAGATCACAATCAGCAACTGTTTCAATACCTGAAATTGGAGTGAAAGTAGAACCTGGTCCAAAATCAGAAGGTTATGTGACCAATGTTGAAGGAATACTTACTCGTTTTGAAGATGCTGTTAAAAAAGCATTAAATCTATTTGAAGATGCAAATTCACAAGAAAACGGTAAAAACACTCTTTATGAAATACAAGAGTTAATAAAAGGAAATAAAGTAGCTACTTTAATTATTCAAGACCCATTTGGTCAAAGTAACATTGTAAGTGATTCGGTCGAAATATTAGATATTCCTGATGATGAATTGAAACATTTAAAAACAGGTTTTAGTCATATTGAAGATAATTAAGAAGAAGAATTATTCTTCATCTTCTTCATCGTTTACAGAAAAGCTTGCGAATGTACTGTCTTCTTCATCTACATCTTTTAATTTTAAAGTTTTTTCAACATCCATAGATAAAGCATCACAATCAGCTTTAATAGCATTTAAATGTAATAAAATCCTTTCTTTTTCTTGATTGATTCTTTCAATGTTAGTATAGGGATAAGTTGATTCTTTTAACATTTCATAATCAATTGTAGTATAAGGATATTCATTTAATTGTTTACACACATTTTTTAAGACATCACCTAAGAATTTGTTCATTTCTACTTTAACTCTTTCTTTAATCATCTTGTCACTATCAAGATTTTCTTTCATTAAACGAACAACTTCTGCTTTAGCAAATGGTAATTTTTCATCTTCATTTTCTTCTATAAATTCTTCAGTATTCTCAATCATTTCCTCTTCAGACATGATTACACCTCATTTTAATTAAATTAGTAATATTGATCCTTGAAGCGAAATTTGATAAAAATCGACAATACATCAATATCTACTAATAACTTTGTTAGAAGTTTTATATAAAACTATGCCTTAAATTAATAGTAGCTATAATATTTTATAATAGAATATAATAATCATGTGAAATAATTACTCATAAAATTAATAATTACAATAGATGTAAAATTTTGAAAAAGGGTTTGAAAAAATAAAAGGTAGTAGCTTAAATGCTACTTAAAAATTATCTTCTTTTAAATAAATTGCCACTAGAAAATACTAATGAAGCCAAAATACAACAAAGAAATATAGCTATAGGATTAGCTGTTGTAAGTGCCATTACATTTTTATAAGCTGTTTTAGGTTTAAAAATACTTTTTTTATCTAAATTAACTTTTTTGGAAGTTTTATTTGGAGATTCACTAACATTTACCTCAACAGAATCATTATTATTTTCCAAATCTGGATCGTAATTATCACTTGTAACTTGAACTTCATTTTTAAAAACCCCACTTTTATTAGCCAAAGCTTTAATTTTTAAATCTGCTTCACCACCGGCTGCAAGTTTATTAATAGACCAAATATTAGTTTTTTGATTAAAATCTCCCTTACTAACTTTAAATGATTTTAAAATTAATGGAGACTCTAAAATTTCCTTAACTTTAATATTTTTAGCATCATTAGGACCTTTATTTGTGAGTTTTATAAAATATTCAATTAGATCTCCTTTTTTGTATTTAAATTTAGTTACAGTTTTTGTAATAGCTAAATCTGCTGCTGGAGGAACATCAATTGATTTTTCAGCATAATTGTTATCTAAATTAGAATCTTCTTCATTGCAAGCAATACTAGCAGTATTTGTAATTTTACCTGTTTTAGTAACTTTACAAATTATTTCAAATTCTTTTCTATCTCCAACATTTAACTGACCAACATTTATAAACTCACCATCATAATTCCCATCACAGCTAATTAATTCTAAGCCATTAGGCAAAGTATCACAAACAACTACATCACTAGCATTGTTTGGGCCATTGTTAGTGATAATTAAAACCCATTTAACTAAATCTAGATAATTAGGATTTGTTTGGTTAACTAATTTTTCAATAGATAAATCACAAATTGGATCTGTATTTATTAACTCATTTGCATAATTATTTGATAAATTCCAATCATATTCATTAGCTGTTGCATCTACAAAGTTAGTAGTTTCACCCAATTCATTAATAATGCAAGTTATAGTTAATATTTGACTTTCACCTTTATTAAGTGAGTTAATACTCCAAATTCCCTTATTATAAGTTCCTTTACTAGCTGTGTAGTTAGTTAAAATTAAACCACTTGGCAAATCATCATTTACAACAACGTCACTAGCTGTATTCGGCCCATTATTGGTAATTGTAATAATCCAGGTTATTTTGTCACCATAGAATGGAGTTTTATTATTGACTTCTTTTGTAACTGAAATATCACAAGCTGGAGGAACATCAATTATTTCAGAGTCATTATTGTTTTTTAAATTTGGATCGTATTCATTTTCATAAATTGTAACTATGTTAATTAATTGGCCAGTTTTATTAACAAGACAAATCAATTCTAAATACTCTTCTTCCCCATTTTCCAAACAACATCCAGACCAAATTCCATTTTCATAGCTTCCTTTACTTGCATAATATTCAACTAAAACCAAACCTTCTGGTAACCTATCTTCAACATATACTCCAGTAGCTTTATTTGGACCATTATTTGAAATTGTTATCTTCCATTTGACTAAATCTCCATAATTTGGACTGGTTTCATTAACTGTTTTGATAATTTGAACATCTGCTGATGCATTAACTGATGTGAAATCATTATCTTGATTATTTTCTAGATTATAATCAAATTCTTGAGCTGTAACGGATACTTCGTTTTCAATAACTCCTGTTTTATTTACTTTTGTAATAATTTCTAAAATAACGCTTTTTCCAACATCTAATTTATCAATGTTAAATCCTCCATTATTAGATATTACTATTAATGAATCTGGAATTTCATCATTTATTACAATATTATGAGCAACATCTGGACCATTATTAGTTACATTAATAACCCATTTAACCAAATCACCAAAATTTACATCTGTTTCATTTACTGTTTTTGTAACTGCAATATCACTAGCAGGAGAAATATAAATTGATGCAGAGTCTTTATTATTATCTAAATTAAAATCATACTCATTTCCACTTACATTAACCCAGTTTGTAATATTACCTGTGACGTTTACTTTACAAAAAATATCAATAGATATGCTTTCTCCAATAGCTAAATTACCTATGTTAAATGTGTTATTTTCATAGTTTTCTGTTGAATTTAAATAAATTAAACCATTTGGCAATATATCAATTATTTTAACTCCAGTTGCATTATCTGGACCATTATTTGAAACTTTAATCGTCCATTTAATTATATCTTTATAATTGGCTTGAGAAACACTAGATGATTTTACTATTTCTAAATCACAAGCAGGATTTACTTTAATTATCTCTGAATCATTGTTATTTGATAGGTCATGGTCAAACTCATTAAGACTAACTGATGCATTATTTTCAATTAAACCTGTTTTATTAACTTTAGTTATAAATTCAATTACAACACTTTCACCAACATTTAAAATAGGAACATCAAAACTACCTGTTGAATTAATTAAAATCAGTCCATTTGGTAATATATCTGAAACTATAACATCATGAGCAACATCTGGACCATGATTTGTAATAACTAATGTCCATTTAACAATATCACCATAATTAGGTAGTGAATTATTAACCGTTTTAATAATATCAACGTCACATGCAGGATTAACTACAATAACCACCTCATCATTGTTGTTAGATAAGTTAAAATCATATTCATTAGCAGTAATGTTTGCCCGATTAATAATTTTTCCGGTTTTATTTATTACAGTCAATATGTTTACAACAATTCTCTCACCAATTGCAAAATCACCAATAGTTAATATACCAGTTTTAGAATCATACTTTCCTTCACTATCATCGGAAATCCATATAAGACCTTCTGGAAGAACATCATGAACTAAAACACCACTTGCATTACATGGACCATTGTTTGTGAAATTTAAAGTCCAGATTACAATTTCTTCAAAATTATAATTTTCCCTTTCTGTTGATTTATTAATTTCATTATCAACCTTAGCAGAGACTATAAATGATGTCACATTAGTAATTCCTTTATAATAGGTATCTTCAAAATGTTGAGCCTTTACATAGTATTTTCCAACTTTTAAATCATCTAAAGCAATATCAACTTTCCCTAAATAGCTAGATTTTAAAGTATTATTATACACTAAAGTTCCATCTTCATGAGTTACACTGAGTAATATATCCATATTATATTCACGATCGTCTTGATATATCTCACCCGTATTTGTCGCACCTGAAACTGGATTTTGGCCATTAATAACAATGTTTGAGTTTTTAGCTGCATTATAAATTGCATTTGATACTGCTAGATTATCGTAATCTGCAATATTGTTTCCACCATGAATTATAGATGAAATTTCTTCAACATCCCCATAATAAATATTACGAGCATATATTGGAAGTTTATAAACCCATGCTTGATTTTGAAACATTTCATTGTTAATTAAACTAAGTTTATCACCATATTTATCATAATAAACAGCACTACCATTTCTAGCAGTGTTAAAGTTAAAGATATTATATGAAACCTCAGCTAATGTAGAGTTTACATAAATAGCACCACCTAATCCATCATCTAATTTTAATTTATCAGGAATGGCACTATTAGCTATAAATACGGAATTTTTAATAAAGGTATTATTACCAATGATAAAAATAGCTCCACCATTTACATTTGCAATATTATTATTAAACTTGGATTTATCTATCTTAACAGTGGTTGCTTCAATATTTATTGCTCCACCATTTTTAGAAGCCTTATTTCTATTAAAAGTATTATTGTTCATATTAACATTTAATCCGCATAATTGTACAGCTCCACCTAAAGGAGCTTTATTACATTCAAATATACAATTATTAACATTTAAATTCATTTTATTATTTTTAATTAAAAATCCTGTTGAAAGAGCTCCCCCATAACAATATGCTGTATTATTGTAAAATTTACAATTTTTAATACTTCCTGATGAATGGAAAGTTAAAGCACCTCCTTGATTTGCGCGGTTATTAATAAAAACACAATCTTCATATGTTGTTCCAAAACGAACACAACCTGCTCCACCATGAGCAATTGGATCATTACCATTATAACTTACATAATTATTTTTAAAAATACATTTAGAAACTCTCTCAACAATGTTTTTTTCATCCATTCCAATTTGTAATGCACCTCCATATGGAATTATTCCTTCTTTATTTGTAGCGCCATTAGAATCAAATATGCAATTAATAACTTTTGAATTATTTCCAAATGCCGAAACTGCTCCACCCCCTCTTAAAGCTGTATTTTTTGTGAAATTACAATTTTTAATTATTAAATTTAATGTACGAGATGAATTATAAGCACTATAAATTGCTCCACCATTTTTTGCATGATTTTTGTTAAAAACACATTTATCTATTACTAAATTATTACCTCCTAAAAGTATAGCTCCTGCTGCTAACTTTGTATTTCCATTAATAAACTTTAAATTAAATAATGTAGTACCTGTAGATGCAAGCGGAAGATTCATGATTCTTGTAATGCCTTTGCCATTTAAAACTGCACCATTTTTTGATGTGAATTTTAGTTTTTTATTTACTGAAATTGGAGAATCCGATTTATCTGCATAAAAATTACCATTCAAATTAATTGTATCTCCTGCTTTTGCTCTACTAATTAAATTTTTAATATCTGTAAATGTACCTCCATTTGAACTATAAGTTGTAGATAGTATTTCTTTTTCTTGAGAATTTTCTAGTTTATCTTCATTTTTTATTAAAAGACCCACTTCATTGGAACTTTCGTTTAGTTCAACTGCATGAATTTCATCTATTGCAAATGTAGTCATTAATAACACTAATATGAACATCGAAAGAATTAGTGGGATATATTTAATAATAGTTATCTTTTGGTCTTTTTCTAACATTTCATCACCACTCGAGGATGCGATAACTACAATTAATTAACAAATGCTATTAATCAGCAATTAACCTTTTTATTTTAGTATAAAATCTTAAAAAATATTAATTTATAGCTTAAATTTGGAGAAAATCAATAAATTAATAGATAATTATTATTTAATTTCTAACACAAATTATTTTCAAATAAATAATTTGCCATAATTTATTAAGTAAAACCAATTTATAGTTAATCATTAAATTTTTTTAAAACTGGATAAAATTTAACTGAAAATAAAAGATAATCTTCTTAAATCCTCAAAAAAACTATTAGAATGAAAAATATTTAAATTTTTTCTTATAAATAATTTAAATTCTTTTAAATGAGAAAATATTTGATTATAACAATAATTTTATAATGAGAATTATAAAATAAGTATTTTAAACAATGAAATTAATATACATAAATAATATTAAATTTCCAGGGAATTATTATGAAAAAACAAATTGCAATATTTTTAATGCTCGTTTTATTAGTTGCACCCGTACTACAAGGAGTCACGGCTGCACAAACAGTATTTATAACATCAGATAATATAATTGATCATGACACTGATGTTAGAATGTTAAATTCTATTAAAGAACATATAGAAGAACTCAGTAATGGAGAACTACAAGTTATCGTTGATAATCAAGCACCTGGACCTGGAGAAGGATATAGATCTATTCAAGTGACAAGTGACATATGTGTAAATATAGCTGCCTCAGATGCTGGAAACTATTTACAGTTAGCTAATTACACTGTATATAATGATAAACACATTATATTTGTAAATTCTGGAAGTTATGACTTAGATAATAGTTCTAATTATCTTAGAAGAGCATGGGATGACAATTACTCTAATCAATACTTTGCAGGAGTTCATGACCCAGGAACACTACTTAAAAACTCTGGAGTAACATATATACAACCATTAAAAGAGTACCCAGATGCAGGTGATGGCGATAATATTGATAAATATGATGAAGAAATGAACAAATACATTGCTCAAGAAGTAGTTAATCAAGTTAAAAACTATAATTACGAATCAAAAATTTTAAGTGATTCATTAATTGTTTATCATCATATTGAACCATCAATAATGGCAAGTGCAAGTAAAGAATTAGTAAAAAGTAATGATACAGAAATGAATGGAACATATGGAGGTTATTCTGCTCCACAATTATTATATCAAACTAGTTCTTATTTAAATGGAAACGGATTAGATAATCCTAAGAATTTTACTGCACCAGAATCTCCAATGAAATTTTCACTTTTAACAAAAGGTTCATACACAATTAATGATTACATTAAAATGGGTGGAATAGTTAAAACTTATATGGATGAAAATGGACAAGCTCCAGATTATATCAACTATGAAGGAGCTTATATCAGCTATTATGATTTAGTATATAACTTTGCAAAAATAACCCAAAATCATACAAACACCCAACATATGGGTTTTGATAGTGAATATGAATTTGAAAAAACAAACGATTCAATATTATTACATGTTTTCCCAATAATTTTAGTGATCATAGTATTGTATATTGCTTATTCAATATGGAAAAGACTAAGAAGACATTAAATAATAAAAAATTTTAAAAAAAAATCTAAGAGGGATAAAATTTATGAAAAAATATCTAGCTGAATTAATAGGAACAATGGTTCTTGTTTTATTTGGATGTGGAAGTGCAGCAATAGCAGGTTCTATTTTAGGTAATCTTGGAATTGCGTTTGCATTTGGCCTATCCATTGTAGCAATGGCATATGTAATTGGAGACATCTCAGGATGTCATATCAACCCTGCTGTTTCAGTAGGAATGTGGATTGACGGGCGAATGGATGAAAAAGACCTACTTTTATATATTCTTTTCCAGTGCATTGGCGCAATATTAGGAATTGCAATTCTTGTAGCTATTATCAATTCATCTTTGGACTTAGGAGGATATTTAGCTACCGGATTAGGTCAAAATGGATTTGGAAAAGCATCTAGTGTTGGTTTAAGTGCTGGTGGAGCTGTACTTATTGAAATCATTTTGACATTCGTATTTGTATTTACTGTTTTAGGAGTTACTAGAACTGAAAAAACAAGTAATATTGCAGGAATTGTTATTGGTTTAACCCTTGCATTTGTACATATTATGGGAATTCCACTAACTGGTACCTCAGTAAACCCTGCACGTAGTCTTGCACCAGCGTTATTCATGGGAGGACTAGCATTACAACAAGTTTGGGTATTTATTTTATCACCAACCATTGGTGGTGTAATTGCTGGTTTACTTCACAAAAATCTTTACACAGAGGAAGCTTAACTCCTCTTTTTTCTTTTTTTAGATATCTTTAACTTTAAATAATATTTCAATGATAAATATATTAAAGGTGAATATATGAAAATTGTTGTTGCTATTGGTGGATCTATTTTATTAAAAGAATACGATAGTAAAAAATTTAAAAAATACAGTGAAATCCTAAAAAAATTAACAGAAAAACATAAGTTATTTGTTGTTGTTGGTGGAGGAAAACCAGCAAGGGATTATATTAATATAGTTCGTGATTTAGGTGCTGGTGAAGCACAATGCGACGATATTGGAATTGAAATTACAAGAATTAACGCTAAATTATTATTATCATCTTTAGGTTCAGCAGCATATCAAAAAGTACCTCATAACTTTCAAGAAGCACTAGAATTCTCAACAAGTGGGAAAATTATTGTTATGGGAGGAACTGAACCTGCACATAGTACTGATGCAGTTTCTGCAATTTTAGCTGAATATATTAATGCAGACAAACTTATTAATTTAACATCAGTAGATGGAATGTATACAAAAGATCCTAATAAATACGATGATGCAGAATTAATAAGTGAAATTACAGCTACAGAACTACTTGAATTTTTAAGTGGAAAAGACATTAAAGCTGGAACCTATGAATTCTTTGATACAACAGCTGTTCAAATGATTAAAAGATCATCACTTGAAACAGTTATTACTAATGGTTATGAACCAGAAAACTTAATTAAAGCTATTAATGGCGAAAAAGTTGGTACTAAAGTTATTAGTGAATAGGTGGTTAAGTGGAAGAGCTTATTGATATTGGTCTTAATTTAATGCATTCTTCTTTTAAAAAAGACCGTTTAGAAATACTAAAGGAAGCATCAAAAGTTGGAGTTAATCAATTTATAATAACTGGAACTAATATCAACTCTAGTGAAATTGCTTGTGAATTTGCATCTAAATATCCTAAAACTTTATTCTCAACATCAGGAGTGCATCCTCATGATGCTAAAACCTGTGATGAAACTACATTAAAAACATTAGAAAGTATTGCTCAAGAAGATTGTGTTGTAGCTGTTGGAGAATGTGGACTTGATTATAATAGAAATTTTTCACATCCAAAAACTCAAAGAGAATGGTTTGAAAAACAAGTTGAACTAGCAGAATGTTTAAATATGCCTTTATTCTTACATGAAAGAGAAGCACATGAAGATTTATATAATATCTTAAAAAAACATGACAGTGTAGCTGAAAAATGTGTAATTCATTGTTTTACAGGGAATAAAGCTGAAGCTCAAAATTATATAGATTTAGGAGCATACATTGGAATTACAGGATGGATTTGTGATATGAAAAGAGGATTAGATTTACAAGATGCTGTAAAAATAATTCCAGAGGATAAACTAATGATTGAAACCGATGCTCCCTTCTTAATACCTAAAAACTTTGATAAAAAACCTAAAAAAAATAGGAATGAACCTAAATATTTACCTCATATCCTAAAAACAATAGCTTACTTTAAAAATTATGAAAATGTAGATGAACTTGCTCGTCAAATAACTAATAATACAAAAAAATTCTTTAAAATATAAAAAATAAAAATGGTGAAAATATGGCAGTAGAACCACATAAACATTGTCCAATTTGTGGAACCCCAATTCCTTTAGATGAACTTGTATGCTCCCCTGATTGTCAAAAAGTCTGGGATCAAAGATTAACTCAAACTAGAAAAAGTAGAATCACATTATTTGTAGTTATTCTTATATTTTTAGCTGTTTGGGCAGTGCTGACCTTTTTAAAGTGATTAAAATGATACTTACTTCATCAAACACATTAGAAAATAAAAAAATAATTGAATATAAAGGATTAGTTACAGGTGAATCCCTAATTGGGTCTAACATTTACAAAGACTTGTTTTCAGGTGTTCGTGATGTAGTAGGTGGAAGAACTTCTAAATATGAAGAAGAACTTCAAAAAGCACGTGAAATATCATTAAAAAGTATGGAAGAAAAAGCAGAAAGCTTAGATGCAAATGCAATTATCGGACTTAAAATTTCATATGATAACTTAGGAGGTACTATGGGAAATACAATACTTGTAACAGCCTATGGTACTGCTATAAAATACGAATAAAATGAATATTAGAGGAAATGAAGTTAGACTATCCGACATAGCTGAAAGCACTCTTTGTATTCTAATAGGTACCATTATTGGACTTTTAGTCTATGGGATTTTTCTATACTTCCACATAGATATTTTTGGATGGAATTTAGGATTAATATTCGCACCACTCTCTGCAGGATATATTGAAACCAAAATAGCCCATAAAGTTAAAAAAGAAGATATAGGTGCTATTAGTGCATTTATTTTATTTATCTACACAACATTCTACAGTTTTATTTTAAAAAACCCAACTCTTGGAATGAACATTATAACCTTTGGAGCAATTGTTGTAATTTTACAAGCTGCTTTTCCAACATTAATTAATCACATTCTTTTAGTAGTAATTTTAGGAATAATGTCCTATTTACTTGGAATTTTTAAAAAGATAACCAATTGCTTTTATAAGAAAATAAGACAAATTTATTTCAAATATATCTTGAAAAAAGAAGACTTAAAAATATATAAATTCGATCAATTTAATGAAAATGAAAGTAATGAAAAAATCAATAACCTTGATTTTACATTTATGACCAGTACATATATTTTAAAAGAAAATTACACCAATTTAGGGCAATTTGATACAACAGTGATTATAGAAAAAAGTAAAAAAATAATCACAACTGACCCAGTTAAAAGTGAGCAAGAATCATTAAATATGCTTAAAAAAGGAAAAGATGAGTGTTTAACAAAATTAGCAAATAAAATAAAATCGGCTAATGGTAATGGTGTTGTTGATTTAGAAATAACCTACTCATTAATTGGAATTGGAGGAGGTTTTTTTCAAATAACTACTAGAGGAATGGGTGTAAAACTAAAAAATAATTAAGAAAAAATTCCCAACATTTTAAATGAAATGTATACTACCAATATTGAAAATATAATTTTTAACTTTTTTTCAGGCATTTTATGAGCTAATTTAGCACTAAAATTAGCTACAGGTACAGAAAACATGCAAATAACTATTAAATTTATTAAACTAACGTAACCAACAGAAAATGGAAAAGTATTAACTCCCCAACCAGAAATTATATAAGAAACTAAACCACCAACAGCCGTTAGAGAAATAAATATAGAAGAAGTACCAATAGATTCAATCATTGGAAATCCAAAAAAGATTGTTAAAATAGCTATTAAAAAGACTCCTCCTCCAATACCTAAAAGCCCTGATAAAAATCCAACAACCAAACCAATAATTGCAGTTGAAAGCAAATTAAAAGAAATTTTTGGCTTTTGAATTTCTTTATTAATAGAATAAATGTTATTAATACAAACAAATAATAATAAAATCCCAAAAATGATTTCAAGACTGCGTGAAGGAAGAGAAGATGCAACAAAACCACCAAATAATCCTCCAAAAACACCAAATAATCCTAATCTAATTCCATTATGCAAAATATTATCCATTTTTCTGGTATGTCTATAAGCACCAGTTAAAGTAGTTGGAATAATAATTGCTAAGCTAGTAGCTAGTGAAATGAGCATTGCAAGATTATTTTCAACACCAATATGTTGTAAGAGATAATATTGGAGAGGAACCATTAAAAATCCTCCACCAACTCCTAAAAGCCCTGATGCAAAACCAGCAGCAACACCAATCAATATTAAACCAATGAAAAATTCAACAGGAAACATGAATCACCATTTTCTAAATATATTTAAAGTATTAGATTATAAAATAAATTCTAATGAATAGCAACAAAACTATATTAGTTGGAATAATATTTATAATAATTGCTGGAACAATATTTATAACTAATACTTTAAATCCTATTATAAGGCCAATTACCTATTTATTCTTAATGGGATCATCAAAAGGAAAAGATATAATATTTTTTAGTCTTTTAGGATTATTTTTAATGTTAAGTCAAGCTGGCAATGTTTTTAAAAAGAACATAAATGAAAATAAATATCTAAAAATTTCAATACTTCTTGGATGTATGTTATTAATTTTAGGAATCTTATTAGAAATATTATTTAGATATCAAATGGGAATTAGTTTAAATTGTGTTTTTGTTTCAATGAATGGAGAAATGTCTTCAACCAGTATTTTACATACACATTTACTAAAATCAGTTATAGGAAACCTTATCGTGATCTTAATAGGTCCATTTATTCAAAACGGGATCAATACTGGTACTGGATTATACGCCTACACACCAAGTATTGCTAATTTGATTGTGTTTTTAATCCCAATATTGTTTATAACCTTAGTTTTATCAAATCAAAAACGTCCAGCTGTTAGTAAATTCTTACTTGCCTTCTTTTCATCATGTTTAATTATCGGTTCTTTTGATGGTGGTTTATTTTCAACACCTGCAGCAACAGGAATTATAGGAATATTTTTAGTTTACAGAAATGGATATTACTTTGATTACTTTATTGGTAAATTAATTAAAAATGAGAAGTTAATTAAAAAATCATCAAATTATCCCACACCATATCAAAATAAACAACTAAGTAAAAAAAGATTCCTATTTAATAGACTCTTCCCATATATCGCCATAGCATTATTTTTAGTTTTAAGAATTAGTGTTGCATTTGCAGGAGCAGAAGCTGACTATTATACAATAAACATTATAAATCCTGGAGAAAATATTGATTTAAATGAACTAGGATTAGAAAAAATAGGTGAAAGTACTAATAACTGTACATACCATGCTAATTCAACATATAATGAAATGAAATTAATAAATGATTTAAAAATTCCATTAAATGGAAAATGTGACTACTACACGGTTTCTTGGAACATATACTCTTACCTCTAAATATATAAGTTTTAAAAATCTAAGATAATAGTATATGATTTTAAGCATTATTATACCTACATACAATGAAGAAGAGTATTTACCAATCCTTTTAGAAAGTATTAAAACTCAAAATTTTACAGACTACGAAATAATTGTTGCTGATGCTAATTCAACCGATAAAACCTGCGAAATTGCTCAAAAATATGATTGTATTATTGTTGAAGGAGGAATGCCTGCAGTAGGTAGAAATAATGGGGCTAATATAGCTAAAGGTGAATACTTATTATTCCTGGATTCTGATTTAAAACTTACAGATGATTATTTAAGAAAAGTCATATATGAATTTAAAATGGAAAGATTAGGTATTGGAATAACACAAATGAAACCTCTTTCTAAAAAAACAGAAGACAAAGTACTCCACAATTTAGCTAACCTATTTATGATAGGAGTTGAAAATATTAAACCTCATGGAGCAGGTTGTTATGGAATAATAGCTAAAAAAGAACTTCATGATGCCTGTGGAGGGTTTGATGAAAATCTAACCTTTGGAGAAGATACCGACTATATTGAAAGATTAGCAAAAAAAGAAAGATTCAAAGTACTTAGAAATGCAAAAATAGGTGTTTCAACACGAAGACTTGAAGAAGAAGGAATTCAAACCTTACTTAAACAATATGGAAAAAGTACTTTAAATGACTTTTTAGGTATTAGAACAGATGCAGAAGAGCTAAACTATGGTTTTGAACATAAAAAAGAACATGTAAGTAAATCAAGACTAGATAAAATATCCAAGCAATCTGAAAAATTAATAGAAAACTACGAAGAATCAATTCAAAAAATTAACTCTGCAAGATCTTACTTTAAAACAAATAAAAAAAGAAAAGGAAAAAAAGTAATATTCTACTGTGTTTGTGGGGAAGGAATGGGTCATGCAATAAGAACTGGAGTCATTGTAGATAAAATAAAAGACAAATATGAGGTCCATATATTCTCAAGCGATAGAGCATATAAATATCTAGCTAGTAAATTCGATAATGTTTACGAGATAGGTGGGTTTAACACAGTATACATCAATAATAAAGTAAACAATAGACGAACCTTTTTTAATGCTTTAAAAACCAATCCAACAAATATGAAAATAGGTTATGAAAACTTATACAAAAAAGCAAGACAATTATCACCAGATATTATAGTAACAGATTTCGAAATATACTCCAGTATAGTATCAAAACTTCTCAATATACCTATGATTAGCCTAGATAACATCCACATGATTACACAAACAAAAATCAGCTATCCTACTAATCATTACGGAGAAATGTTAAAAGCAAAAGGAGTAATAAAAACCTATGTTGTAAAACCTAAAGTCCACATTCTAACAAGTTTCTTCTATCCAAAAGTAAGATCAAAAAAGAATGCAGTAATATATCCTCCAATAATACGTGAAGACATATTAAAACTAGAACCAACAATTAAAAATCATATTATAGTTTACCAAACAAGTAAAGAAAGCGTCAAATTAGTTAATAAACTAAAATCTCTTAAAAATGAAAAATTCATAGTATATGGATTTAATAAAGAAGAACGTGATGAAAATTTAACATACAAATTATTTAATGAAAATGAATTTTATGATGATTTAGCTAGTGCAAAGGCAGTAATCTGTAATGGAGGATTCACATTCATATCAGAAGCTATTAGTCTTAAAAAACCAATATACAGTATTCCGGCTATTGGGAACTTTGAACAAACCCTTAATGGATTTTACGTGCAAAAGCTTGGATATGGAGAATATCATGAAAAATTAAGTATTAAAAAACTAGCTAATTTCTTAAAAAGACTACCAAAATATCAAGAAAAACTAGCTAAAGTTAAAAAAACTAATAATAAAGGAATCGTGCGTGAAT
Source organism: Methanobrevibacter oralis (assembly GCF_001639275.1). NCBI lineage: Archaea > Methanobacteriati > Methanobacteriota > Methanobacteria > Methanobacteriales > Methanobacteriaceae > Methanobrevibacter > Methanobrevibacter oralis. The sequence continues at coordinate 71,711 of NZ_LWMU01000070.1, read as the reverse complement.
TAATATATCGTATTGAAAAATATTCACGAAAAAACTAATCTCAAATAATTTAAAAAAAAAAGAAAAACGTATTTATATTAAATAAATACTCTTAATAGAGAAAACCTATAAAGTAACGCCCATATCAAGTTGTTCTGTTAACTCTTTATATCTGTTTCTGATTGTTACTTCAGTAACACCAGCAATATCTGCCACATCTCTTTGGGTTTTTCTCTCACCAAGCAAAACAGATGCAATATATAATGCAGCTGCAGCTACACCAGTTGGCCCCCTTCCTGAAGTTAATCCTTTTTCCATAGCTTTTTCAATAATTTCAATAGCTTTGGATTGTGCTTCACCAGACAATCCAAGTTCACTAGCAAATCTAGGAACATAATCGACAGGTGAAGTTGGAGGTAATTTAATACCTAATTCTCTTGTAAGGAATCTGTAAGTTCTACCTACTTCTTTTTTAGTCACTCTTGATACTTCAGCTATTTCATCTAAAGTACGTGGAACATTACAACGCCTACATGCAGCATATAATGAAGCAGCCACTACTCCTTCAATACTTCTTCCACGAATAAGTTTATTATCTACAGCACTTCTATAAACTACAGAAGCAGCTTCTCTTACACTTCTTGGAAGACCTAATCTTGAAGAGTCACGATCAAGTTCACTTAAAGCAAAAGCTAAATTTCTCTCAGTAGCACCAGAAATTCTAATTTTTCTTTGCCATTTTCTTAAACGGTACCATTGTGCTCTATTTCTAGCTGGAATATCACGACCATAGATGTCCTTATTTCTCCAGTCAATCATGGTACTTAAACCTTTATCGTGAATAGTGTAGGTAATAGGAGCTCCCACCCTTGTACGCTTATCTCTTTGTTCATGGTCGAATGCTCTCCATTCAGGACCCATATCAACAAGATTTTCATCAATTACTAATCCACAGTGAGCACATACAACTTCTGCTCTCTCATAATCACCAATTAATTCAGTTGAACCACACTCAGGACATACAGTTTGTTTATCTTTGTCAAAAACATCTTGTTGCATTAATTCTTTTTCGGTTTTTTTATGTTCCTGAATATAAGTGCTATTTATTTTTTGTTTCGTGTTCTCATCCTCCGTTTTCTAGGTTTTTTGGATTTTGATTTTGATACAAATAGTTTTTCTCCATAATTTTTTTTAATTTCATCTCTATTCGTGGATTCAAATAAATGAATAGAAATATAAGGCTGTTTTGTTGGTCCAAAAACATAGTTGACCCTGCCTATTTTGTCTTTTTTATTATTAAAAACAATTCCACCTTCAGTAGGTGTTTTAGAAGATCTAGCTATTAATTTTCCAGAACTTGCAATGTGCAAAGTATTGCCTAAAAATTTCATAAAATCAAGCTTAATATTAAATCTGTATCATTTATTAAATATGAAACGGATAATATATAAAAGTATCGATATATTTATATATTAAAGTTAATGCATATTTAAAAGCTTTGCTATTTGATTTTCGATTGGCTATTTTAAACCTATAATTTGAGCTAATGTTTTACCAGCATTTAAAGCTTCAATAATATTAGATTCTTTTATTTTTATAGCTAATGTGGTGTTCATAACTTGTGTAAAAAGTTCTTTAGGAATAGTAATGACTCCTGATTCATCGCCAAAGAAAAAATCACCAGGATGAATTTCAACGTCCTCAATTTCAATACTTTGATTTAAAATACCTAAACCCAAAGCAGTTCCTGCATTAGATACAAAATCAAGAGAAAATAGTGGGTAATTTAAATTATAAAGGGCATCCATATCTCTAACAGAACCATAAACAGCTGTAGCTTTAATACCGTTTTTCATTGCAGAAGTCGAAGCTAATTCACCCCATACAGCTGCATCACAACTATCTGTTTTTATGAATAAAACATCACCCTCACAAGCTTCATCAATAGCTAGTGCAGAAGTCCCCCAGTCATCAAAAGCAGTTTCACATGGAAAAATTTTGCCCCAAACTTTTAAATTATTAATAGATTTTAATCCCGATATAATACCAGATCTCCTTGAAATTTCATTGTATGCATCAGAAATTTGACATGAATTTACAGAATCAAGCAAAGACTTTAATGCAATATACTCATCATAATTATTCCCATTAAATTTTAAATCATCAATAGATATGTTATTAAGATTAATATCTTTAATTTTTAAGTGTTTATTTAAATCTTTTTTTCTTTTTAAAATATCATTAGGTGTTATTGACATTTACTCACCAATAAAAAAAATTTTCCATTATAATATTATAATATGATGAAAAATCTATATAAAATATTTTATATATTAGTTTTACCAAAATTAGTAAACATAGTATAAAAATACTAAAACATAATATTATATACTCATAGAGTTTATTGCATTAAATCATTTATTACAATTATTATTAATTTAACTAAATACTGGGAGAATTATTATTTGAAAATTATAAGTTAAAATAACTAAAAGTACATTTAAAGAATTCTAATCTTATAAAAGCATACTCCCACGATATTAATAACTCTTTTTAGTATGTAGTATATTCTATAAAAATACATGTTTATCGTATAATTTATGCAATATTATTGCCTAAAAATAATTTGATTTTTAGAAAAAATAAATTATCCCGATTAAATTAAGCTAAGGAGGCTTAAAAATGGGAAAAGGTGAAGAATTAACTACAACAAAATATTTAATTCATGCACAAATTACTGCAAATGGAATTGTAGAAAAACCCGATGTTGTAGGTGCAGTTTTCGGACAAACTGAAGGATTACTTAGTAATGATTTAGATTTAAGAGAACTTCAAAGAACCGGAAGAATTGGTAGAATTCAAGTTATGATTCATTCAAATAGTGGAAGAGCTAAAGGTGAAATAATTGTCCCTTCTAGCTTGGACAGAATTGAAACTGCCATACTTGCTGCATCCCTTGAAACAATTAACCGTGTTGGCCCTTGTGAAGCACAAATAAAAACTATTAAAGTTGAAGATGTTAGGGCTGTTAAAAGAGAACAAGTAGTAAATCGTGCAAAAGAAATTTATAAAAACATGGTTGAAAGCGTTAGTCCAGCCAGTATGAAAATGATTGAAGAAGTAAGAGAGGCTATGCGTATTCACGAAATATCCGAATATGGAGAAGATAAATTACCTGCAGGTCCAAATATACATACTTCTGATGCTATTATCGTTGTAGAAGGACGTAGTGATGTTTTAAACTTACTTAAATATGGAATCAAAAATACTGTTGCTGTTGAAGGAGTTAGTGTTCCACAATCAATTGGAGAGTTAAGTAAAAAAAGAACAACAACAGCCTTTGTAGATGGTGATCGTGGTGGAGAACTTATTTTAAAAGAACTCATACAAATTGGTGATGTTGACTATATTACACGTGCACCTAAAGGAAAAGAAGTTGAAGATTTAGAAAAAGATGAAGCATTAATTGCTTTGAGAGATAAGGTTCCAACTGCACAATTCTTAGCAACACACAACATATTCAGTGAATCTAAAAAAGAAAATGATAATACTAAAAATAATAACAATAAAAAACGCAACGATAAAAACAATGGTAAAAAATATCAAAAGTATACTCCAAAAGAAGAACCTACAGTTGAAGAAGTTATCGAAGATGATGAAATCAGCTTATTAAAAGATATGCTTAAAGAATTTGAAGGTACTGGAAGCGGAGCTATATTAGATGAAGCATTAAATATAACAAAAGAAGTAGATGTAGAAGATTTATATGAAGAAATTAAAAATATAGAAACTGCAGATACTATTATCTTTGATGGAATTATAAGTCAAAGATTAGCTGATATTGCTTCTCTTAAAAATATTAATAAATTAGTTGCTTTTAGATCTATGAACATAGTTAAAAAACCATCTAATATAAAGATTATAACTATGTACTAATGAGGATATAATATTAATATTCTCAATTTTTTATTTTTTTAAACAATATTCACAATTACACCATTGCTGTCAAGCTAATGGTTTTTAATTTTTTTAAAAACTATCCTGTAGGTTTGATTTGCATTTTTTATGATAAAAATTCTTTTTATCTCTTTTTTTGTTTGTTGGTGGTTTAATTTTTGTGTAAACCAAATCTTTTTTGGCCATGTCAATTATTTCTTTAACTATTATTTGTATTTCTTCTTGGTTGTCTGTTAGTAGTCAAAAACATTAAATAATTGATTGAATATAAATAATTAAGGATTATTTTATTATGGAGGTTAAACATGAATATAAAAATTAATAATTATTATGATGCTAGAAAAGTTGCTTTTGACAAAATTCAAAAATCTAGCACCTTTTCTAAAGTAATTATGGCATTTATTATGGCATGTGTTACTGGTATAATGGCTCAAATTGTTATTCCACTTCCATGGACCCCCGTACCAATAACTGCTCAAACTTTCGCTATATTATGTTCTGGATTAATTTTAGGTAAAAAATATGGATGTTTAAGTCAAATAATTTATGTTATTTTAGGGGTTGCATTCATTCCATGGTTCGGAGGCATGACTGGTGGACTTGAAACATTACTCGGATCTACTGGAGGATATTTAATTGGATTTATATTTGCTTCTTACTTTATAGGACACATATCCCAAAGAAGTGCCAAATCACGTAATTTTAAAAGAATGATAGTTACTGTTGGTATTGCAAATTTTGCAATCATATATATTCCTGGACTTTTAGGACTAGCTCTTTGGTTTTATTTAACACAAGGAAGTGTTTTAGGAATCATTGATTTATTAATTATGGGTTTTATCCCATTTATATTTGGAGATATTATAAAAGTATTAGGTGCTGCAAGTATCTCTAAAATCTTTTTACCAAAGGAATAAGATTAATATCTTACTTTTTCTTTTTTTGATTAACATGACACTAATTTTGAGAGGGCATCATTTATTATGTCTTAAAGGTTTTCAAGGTTATGGATATAGTGAAGATTTTGTTAAAAATATGATTAATGTTAATAATCTAAGAAAAAATAAAAACACTGATATTGTTCTTGTTGACAATCCAGATGATATCTGTAAAGCCTGTCCTAATCTAAAAAATAACATTTGCAAAAACAAAAGTCAAAATGAAAAAATAATTATGATGGATAATGAAGTATTATCTAAGCTAAATTCTAAAAAAATATATAATTCCAAAGAATTATTTGAAAAGATAGACTTCTTATTCAATACAAAAGAAAGTGTTGATAAGATTTGCCCTAAATGTAATTGGCAGGAAAAATGCTTATTCTATCAAAAGCTTTAAATAGTAGTTGATAAAGAAATTTATAATGTTGTACTAAGTATACTAAAACAACAAATATAGTCCCGTAGGGTAGTGGTAATCCTTCTAGGCTTTGGACCCGGAGACGGCGGTTCGACTCCGCTCGGGACTATTTTATTTATAATTAACTATTTTTACTGATATTTTATGAATAAACTTCTATTAATTGGAACAAATACTAGAAGTATGCTTATAAGTGCATTGAAATTAGATTATTCAATTTATTCTACTAGCTATTTTTCAACTTCAGACATGCCACATATTAAAAACCAAAAGATAATTTTAAAAGAAGAAAATGGAGAAAGTTGTGGTATTTTTAAAGATGGATTTAATAGTCAAAAACTTTTAGACATTTCAAAGGATTATATTGATGAAGTTGACTATATTATTCCTATTTCAGGAATTTCACCATCCCAATTTCCTAAAAAAATACAAAAAAAGATTTTAGGAACAGTACATGTTGAAAATATAGAAAATAAATACAAATTTTACAAAGAAATTAAAGAAGAATTTAAAACACCTGAAACTTTTTTACTTAATGATGTAGATGAAGCGTTTGAAATTAAAAAAAATAATCCTAATAAACGATATATTATAAAACCCATTAAAGGATCTGGTGGGTATGATATAAATATTTTAAATAATGATAGCTATCTTCAACTAAACAATGATGAAAAATTTATCCTGCAGGAACATATAGAAGGGATAAATCTAAGTTCATCAATTTTAGGCAGCAGTGATACTAAAAAAACAATTACCAATTCAAGACTCTTAACAATACACGACTTTAAGAAAAATAATAACTACATATATGTTGGAAACATTCTACCATTAACTAGTAAATCAATATTAGCTAATATTAAAAATACAGATGAAATAAACAAAAAATTACAAATTAATTCCGAAAAAATAGCTAATAAACTTGATTTAATAGGTTCTAGTGGAGTAGACTATATTTTAAATAAAAATGGATTATATGTTATTGAAGTTAATCCAAGAATACAGGGCACATTTGAATGTGTTGAAAAGTCATTTGGAATAAATATGATTGAAGCCCACATTAAATCATGTTTAGGCGAAATAATAAATATACCAAAAGCAAAATACTACTCTTATAAAAAAATTATTTACTCTCCATTTAAAACAAAATATAAAAACATGAATTTAAATAATATTTATGATTTACCACATATCGGATCTATTACAGAAAAATCAGAGCCATTACTTACAATAATTGATAAAGATAAAAATTTTGAAAGTGTTTTTAAAAAAGTAGAATTAAGTCACCAGAAAGTTATTAGCAATCTAAAAAACACCCAATAAGAACAATATAAAAAATATAAACCCAATTGTTACTAAGAATGTTGTAATAATCATAGTACGTGTAATCCATACAAATAATTTAGCTTTATTATCTGGATCTTTCATAAATTGGTCTATTGGATTTCTTTTCATATTAGCACCAGTTTTTCTATAATTTCTAGTAAAAAAAAATTTTACAGTAAATAAATAATTTAAGCTATTTTTTAAAAATATTAAATTATAATAAAAGTAAATAAAAAAAGAAGAAAATGAAAAACTTTAAGAAAAATTTAAGCATTATCAACTGCTTCTTGAACACTTTTTTCTGCTTCTTTATTTTTCTCAATAGTCGATCTAATCATTTTCAATCTTACAAAGTTTTCCCTTTCCATTTCTTGGAGTCTCATATCAATATACTTTTCAGTATTTTGAAATCTTGGAATCATAATATGTTCTAAAGCATTTACTCTACGTTTAGTAGCTTCGATTTCTTCAGCAAGTAAGAATATAGTTTTTTCTACTTCACCAAGTTCGATTAAATACTTAATTGATTCTTCATATTTCTTTGCAGCCTCATCTAATTGTATAGTAGTATCAGAAAATCCATAACCTCTATCAACAATGGATCTTTTTTCCATTTTAACATTAGTTACAGGTACAGATACTCCCATTACACTTCTAGATGAAATTTCTACATCAATTGATTCTTTAACAGATAAAGCTGCTTTTTTAACAGACAAATCACCCATGGCTATTTGAGCTTCAATTAAAGCTGTATTAGCTTCTTTAAGGCTTTTTTCTGCATTTTCACGAATACCCTTGACACGATCCAAGATATCAAAAAACTCTTTAATTAAAGCGTCCCTTTTCTCTTTAAGTAAACCATGCCCTTTAACAGCAAGTTTAGTCCTATTTTTAAGAGACAATAACTCCATACGAGTTGGATTAATTCCATCTATAATATCTTGTGCCATATAATCACCTAAATAATTTTAACAAGACTATTCGTCTTTAAGAAGGTATTGTTCAATGAATTCCTCTTTAACCCTTTTGAGTTCTGTTTTAGGCAAGATTTTAAGTAAATCCCAACCAAGATCTAAAGATTCAAAGATAGTTCTATCTTCATCTTTACTTTGAGTAATGAATTGATCTTCAAATGCTTGAGCAAATTCTAAGAATTTTTGATCTCTTTGTGTAAGAGCTTCTTCCCCTACAACAGCAACTAAATCTCTTAATTCACGACCTTCTGCATATGCAGAGTAAAGTTGATCTGATACACCACTATGATCATCACGAGTTTTTCCTTCCCCTATACCACCACTCATTAAACGAGAAAGTGAAGGAAGTACATCAACAGGAGGGTAAATACCTTTCCTACTAATTTCCCTACTTAATACAATTTGTCCTTCTGTAATATACCCAGTTAAATCTGGAATTGGGTGAGTAATATCATCTTGAGGCATGACTAAGATAGGCATCTGTGTAATTGAACCTTCTTTTCCATCAATACGTCCTGCACGTTCATAGATGTTTGCTAAATCAGTATACATATATCCAGGATAACCTCTTCTTCCAGGTACTTCTTCCCTAGCTGCAGAAATTTCCCTTAAAGCTTCACAGTAATTAGTCATATCGGTTAAGATAACTAATACTTGCATGCCTAAGGTAAATGCGAAATATTCAGCAGTAGTTAAAGCCATTTTAGGAGTTAAAATTCTTTCAATAGCTGGGTCATCAGCTAAGTTCATGAACACTGTTAATTTTTCAAGTGCTCCAGTACGTTCAAAGTCTCTCATAAAGAAGTTTGCTTCTTCATTTGTAATACCCATTGCTGCAAAAATTACTGCAAATTCTGCATCGTCCCCAAGTACCTTAGCTTGTCTTGCAATTTGTACAGCTAGTTCATTGTGAGGTAAACCAGATCCTGAGAAAATAGGAAGTTTTTGACCTCTTACTAAAGTATTCATTGCGTCAATGGTAGAGATACCAGTTTGAATAAATTCTTCTGGGAATTCTCTAGAAGCAGGGTTCATTGGACTTCCATTAATATCCAATTCTTCATCAGGAATGATTTCTGGTCCACCATCAATAGGTTTACCAATACCATTGAATATACGGCCCATCATATCCCTAGATACACCAATTTTAGCTGTTTCACCAGTAAATCTAGTTTTTGTATTTTTAGTGTTTAAGTCATTAGTTCCTTCAAATACTTGAATAACAGCAACATCTTTAGTTACTTCAAGAACTTGTCCACTTCTTTTTTCACCAGTAGGTGTTTCAATATCTACAATTTCATTGTAACCAACGCCTTCTACTCCTTCAACTATCATTAAAGGACCTGAGACTTCAGATACAGTAGTATATTCTCTTGTTTTAATATTTGTATTCATTTTTAAGCCTCACTGCATTGTTTAGTAATTGCTGCTTGAATTTCTTCTATTTTAGATGCAAATTCTTCTTGTGGTACATATTTCATTTTACCAATCTCTTCTTTAACAGGTAAAGCAACAATATCATGGATTGAAACTCCTCTGTTAACAGCTGCAAGAGATTCTTTATAGAATAAAAGAATAGTTTTTAGCATTTTATATTGCTTATCTGGTGCACAGTATGTATCCACATCATCAAATGCATTTTGTTGTAAGAAATCTTCTCTTAACATACGAGTTGTTTCTAATGTAGCTTGGTCTGCTTCTGGTAATGCATCAGGACCAACTAATTGAACAATTTCTTGGAGTTCAGATTCTTTTTGTAATAAACTCATTGCTTGATCACGAGTTTCTCTCCAATCTGCTGCAATGTTTTCAGTCCACCAACCTTCAATACTATCAACATATAAAGAATAACTTTGTAACCAGTCAATTGAAGGGAAATGACGTTTATCTGCAAGAGATGCATCTAAAGCCCAAAATACTTTACAGATACGTAATGTGTTTTGAGTAACAGGTTCAGATAAGTCTCCACCAGGAGGAGATACAGCACCAACAACAGAAATTGAAGCTTCTTTTGATTCACTACCAATAGTTTCTACTCTTCCTGCTCTTTCATAGAATTGTGCCAATCTGGATGCTAAGTAAGCTGGATAACCTTCTTCTCCAGGCATTTCTTCAAGTCTTCCAGAGATTTCTCTCATAGCTTCAGCCCATCTTGAGGTTGAATCTGCCATAAGTGCAACATCATAACCTTGGTCACGGTAATATTCAGCAATTGTAATACCGGTATATACACATGCTTCACGAGCGGCTACTGGCATGTTAGAAGTATTTGCAATAAGAACAGTTCTATCCATTAATGGGTTTCCAGTTTTAGGGTCATCAAGGTAAGGGAATTCGGTAAGTACTTCAGTCATTTCGTTACCACGTTCTCCACATCCAATATACACAACAATGTCTGCATCAGCCCACTTAGCTAATTGTTGTTGGGTAACAGTTTTACCTGATCCAAATGGACCTGGAATGGCTGCTGCTCCTCCTTTAGCTACTGAGAAAAAAGTATCTTGTGCTCTTTGACCAGTTACTAATGGTATATCTGGGTCTAATTTTCTTACATATGGACGGCTTTTTTTAACAGGCCATTTTTGGAGCATTTGAACTGCTTTTACTTCACCATCAGCTTCAATTTCTGCAATATCTTCAAGAACTGTGTATTCGCCTTCACTAGCTAAACTTTTTACAGTACCCTCCATAGTTGGAGGAACTAATATTTTATGTAAAACTGCAGAAGTTTCTTGTACTTCACCAAGTACATCTCCACCAGTTACTACATCTCCAACTTTTGCAACAGGTTTGAATTCCCATTTTTTCTCTTTATCGATAGATTCTACATCAATACCTCTTGCAATAAAGTCACCAGATTCTTCTCTGATAATTCTTAAAGGCCTTTGAATACCATCGAAAATAGAACTCATTACACCTGGACCAAGTTCTACAGATAATGCGCCTCCTGTACATTCAACTACTTCACCCGGTTGAATACCGGCTGTTTCTTCATATACTTGGATAGTTGCAGTGTCACCTTCAAGCTCAATGATTTCCCCGATAAGCTTCTGTTCACCTACCCTAACCATCTCAAGCATCTGAGCCCCTCTCATACCATCTGCGACAATAACAGGCCCAGCAATTTTAATAATTTTTCCTTCAATAATCATTTAACCATCTCTACCCCGATAACTCTTTTAATAAGGTCATTAATTTGATCAGATGATCCTTGTGAGGACCCATCTTTATCAGGTATCTCAATTATCATTGGTAAAACTTCAGAACCAATTCTTTTATTAATATGTTCTCTAATCTCATTAGCCATTTGTTGAGTAATAATAATAATTGAAATTTCATCATCTAAAAATTTATCAAAAGCTACAATTGCTTCTTCAGCATTATTTACAACAATTGCTTGTTTGATGCCACCTAATCTGAAACCAGATACTGTGTCATTATCTCCAATAACTGCTACTGAACTCATATTAACATCTCCATAATTTTAGAATTAGGAAATCCTTCTTCCCTTTTTGCTCTTGAAATAATTTTTAAATTCTTAATTTCGTTTTCTTTTTGACTTAAATAACCAATAATTGGACCAACACCTAATGGTTTTTTAGAGGATAAAGATTTTGCATAGTTAACTAAATAAACATCTAAAGCTTTTTCAAATACATAAATTGATCCAGTTTCATTGTATAATGGAATAGCATCAGTTAATGCTTCAGAATATTTAGTACCATCTAAACCAGATATTACATTTGTAACATCAGGAGATTCCATTAAATCTTTAAGTTTCCATTCACGTAATTGGTATCCATCTTCTAACATATAAGGAGCAATAGTATCATAATCTAATCCATCTTCTTTTGCTCTTATGATTAATTTAAGATTATCAATATCAACTTGAGTTCCTACATATGAAAATATGATTTGTTTGTTTTCATCTGACGGAACGTCTGAAGAGCGTAATAAATTGCTTAAATAAAATTTATCTAAAGCAGATTCTAATGAAAGAACCATTTTTGTTTCTTCATATTTTGGAAGAGCATCTTCTAATGCAGTTGCATATTCAGTTGAATCTAAACTTGTGACAATATCAGTTACACTTTCTGCATCAACTAAAGATTCAAGTTCATCATATAAAGATCCACATGGAACTAATAATTCTTTAGTCTCTTCTGCTGTAAGGCCAACTTCCTTAGCAGTTAAAAGACTTTTAATATTGTTAATGTCGGTTTTCTTAGACATTACAACAAAAGGCTTTTTAACTTCCTTAGGAGCTACTCTTGCAATAAAGTCATAAGTATTAGCACGCTGAACATCCAATGCTTTATCAAGAGGATAATCGTCTAATGCATCAGCATATTCAGGAACACCTTTAAGATAATTTTCAACTTCTCCAACATCATTTGTTTCAACGATTTCAGAGATTTGTTTTTCTGTAAATAATCTTCCTTTTCTAGCTCTTACTCTTGCACTTGGATTAAGATAAGGATAAATATCCAAAATTGGTCTAGATGTAATGATCACAACTACAGCACCTACTACAAGGATTGCAATTACACAAAATGCAATGAATGCTTCTGGTGTAAGTCCTACTGAACTAATCAATGTAGCAATTTCATCAGCCATAATTTATCCTCCTTATTTAAATAATATGCTAGCAACTTCACTACGTAATACACTTTTAAATCTATCTAATCTAGATTCGATAGTATTATTTACTTCAATATATCCATTACTGGTTTTTACAATAGCTCCACCAATAGCTTCAATAGGTTCACCTAATTTAAGAGTAGTAGATGTACCAATTTCACGAGAAATATCTGAAGAGAGTTCACTTAGTTTATTTTCAATTTTGCTTGAGTCTGCACCATTTAATTGAACAATTAAATCTCCACCACCAATTTCACTAGCAGCTTCTTTTATATTTGCAATTAAAGATTGGGAGTACTCATCATCATAAGAAGAAGCTTTTGCTTTTAGCTCTTCACTAGCTTTAGTAAAAGCTGCTTCAATTACTTCTTCTTTAGCACCTAATTCGGCTCTACGAGCATTCATCTTAGCTTCGGAAATGATTTGCTGATATCTCATATCAGATTGTTTTTTACCATTTTCTAAAATTTTACTTTTTTCTGCTTCTGCAGTTTTTTCTGCACGAGCATTAATAGTTGAAACTTCTGCGTTAGCATTTTGAATGATTATATCAGCTTTCTCCTGGGCTTCAGACATTATGCTTGAAACAATTTTATCTGTGCCTGAGCTCATACAAATTGCCTCCTTAAGCTGCCGCCAATATTCCGCCGAATACCATAAGTAAAATAGCAATCAAGAAACCATAAATAGCTTGAGTCTCTGGTAATGCAGAGAAAATAATACCACGAGCAAACATGTCATTGTCTTCTACAATAGCACCAACAGATGAGGATGCTGCAATACCTTGTCCCATACCAGAACCTAAACCTGCAAAACCAATAGATGCACCTACACCAATAGCTACAATACCTGCTTCAATACTTAATGGTTTTCCAGTACCTAATAAACCTGAGAATACTAATAATAAAATAGCAATCAAGAAACCATAAATAGCTTGAGTCTCTGGTAATGCAGAGAAAATAATACCCCGAGCAAACATGTCGTTATCTTCTGCAACTGCTCCTACAGAACCAGCTGCTGCCATACCTTGCCCTAAACCAGAACCTAATCCAGCAAAACCAATTGCTACTCCAGCACCAATAGCTGCTAAAGCAGTACCTAAAGTAATTTCTACCATATTTAATTCACCTTTTTGAATATATTAATTTTATAAATTTAACTTTAAATGAAAATTTTAATTTTTAAGTTTGGTAAATGTTCTTTTTGCTTTAAAAGCTTCAAAGTTATTTTTACCACTCATAAAGAATTGAGCAAAAAATTCTACATAATTAAGACGTAATGAATTAACAAATGCACCTAATACTTGGAACGCAAAGTTTGCTATATGTCCAAAAATAAAGACAAAAATAGCTACTACAATACCTACATATGGAATCATATCGCCCACCATTACAGTTAAAATATTTACTGTCATAGCAATACCACCAGTAGCTAAACATAGTGCTAAAAGACGAGCAAAAGATAAAACATCTCCCATATATCCGAAGATATCCATAACTCCATAAGCACCATTTCCATAAACTAACATTCCAATACATGCAAGTATTAGTATAACTCCTAATATCATTCCAATCATGCCAATTGCAGGCATTACGAATCCTAAAGCTAATAATATAATACCAGCTTCTAAAACAAACCAACAAAGTTGGGATCCAATAGCTTCTTTTTTATCACCATATCTTAAATTATTGATTGTACCAACAATAAAACCAATATTAAGATAAACAATACCTACTAATATAGCAATTATTAAGATTGTATCTGGGTGAACAAATGATTCAACAGCTCCTACAATAGTAGGTAAACGGAAACCTAAAATTCTTTCTGGTAAATCTCCTAAAAAACCATTTGTAATTAAACCTAATATTATTGACCAGATTCCACATGCTACTAGAATCCAACCAAATGAATTCATTGTATCATTTAATTTACCTAAACCACGTAATAATAAAACACCTAATAAAGACACAACTAAACCATAAACTGCATCAGTTAAACAGAACCCGAAGAAAAATGGGAACATGATTGCAACAAAAATTGTTGGGTCTATAGCATTATAACGTACAGGTGAATACATACCAACGAGGAACTCATAAGGTTTTGCATACCAATTATTTTGTTGTAAAATAGGTACGTCTTCATCATCTCTACCTTCAACTTCAATAGTTTCAAAGGTACAATGTCCATCAGAACTTTTTTCAACTAATTGTTCAACTTTTTGAGTATCATCTATAGGAATCCATGCCTCAAGCATGTAAGTATCCTTAGTTTGAACAAAAGCAGAAATTATATCATTCTTATCTTTTTCATTTTCTAATTGTTCTTTGAGAGATAATATTTCATCATCCCATTCTTCTGCAACTACTCTTAAATCAGCTTTAGCTGTTGCACGTTCAGATTCAATGGATTTTAATCTATTATCAGCACTTGAAATAATTTGTTGAGGAGTACCTTTAATCTCGCCTATTTCAAGTTTCTCAAAATCGAATTTACGAAGTGTTGAATAAACATCATCACTAAATTCTTTTAAAGTCACCACTGCGATGATTACACTATTTTCTACATCACCTGGGACTGTAAATATTTCTAATTCATCAGTCAAGTTACTTAATTTAGTTTTGATTTCTGAAGCAGATTCAACATTAATCCTTCCAACAGTAACAGAAGTGTATTTAGAATCTTTTAAAAGAGCTAAATCTATGTCAATATTAGATAATTTTGTAGCTAAGCTTTTATTAGACTGTAATTCACTTGTCTCAGCGTCGAGCGTGGAAAGTTTCCCTTCAATAACACTGGTTTTACTCTCAACTTGAGCTAATATGTCTTCAGCTTTTAAAATAAAAGCATCAGTATCTAAATCTTCAACTTCCTTTTGAATAGGCATATCCGGACTAATAAAAGACATTAATTTGTCTTTAAACCCATGGCCTTCTGATATAGAATTTCCTAATAGTTCAGATATTCCATTAGTTTTCATTAAAAGTGAAGATAACTTACCAGCGTGTGAAGATGCCTTAGCAGGAGTTAATAATTCCGCTAGTTCAGGATCTTGCTGAATACCATCAGAAATATCACTGATTTGTACTAACCCTTGTTCATGGATAGCATCCACTACTTGAGTTAAATACTTATCAAGTGTAACTATTCTAATTTTACGCATTCTAACTGTCTGGAACATATAAATCTCACACTACAAAATATTTTTGACAATAAAAGAAGCAGCCTCATCTACATTCACCATAGCTTTGTCTTTTAAAGAACTTACGTTACTTTCAGACTCTGCAGCAATAGATTGTGCTTCAACTTTAGCTTTATCTTCTGCATCAAAAACAGTATTTTTCACTTCTTCTTCTGCTGCTTGTTTAGCTGAGGAAATTGTTTCTTCAGCATTTATTTTTGATTCAGTGATTAAGTCCTTTGATTGGGACTCTGAATCAATAATAATTTGTTCAGCATCAGATTCAGCTTTTTTTATCATTGCGATTGCGTCTGATATCTCTGCCATAATTAATCACCATGGTATAGTTATCTTTATCGAGCGCTATATATATCTTTTACTATAAATATTATTAAAAATAGATAAAATTTAAATTCAGATAAAAAAAACATCTAAAAAAATAAGAATTACTTAAAAAAATTGATAAAAATGAAATAAAGATATTATAATTATCAATAAAACCATTTTAAAATACTTGCAGGTAATTTTTGAATATAAGCAAGAATAGCTATTATAACAATAATAAAACCAATTATAAGAAAAGAAATTCCATATAGGTTATCTAAAAATAAATATCCACTAACACCTATGATTAAACCTTCAAAAAAGAATATTGCCTTTGTCCAAGATTTATTATATAAAATTAAGGAATATGCAACACCTAACATTATTAAAATAATAGCAGTGACAATAATTTCATTAGTTATTAGTTTTGCAGTTATAACTTGATAAATTCCCCAAATTATTAACATAATAGCTAATATAAACCCTAAATTTTTAATCATTTTAATATTCGACATTTTAACTCCTAGGGTTTATTTTATTACTTTATAATATTTATATATTTAAGTAATTTAAGCCGAAGCAGAACCACTATCTGAAGCATTACTTACATTAACTTCAATCAAAGTCCCATTAATTACTATCCAAACACTTCCATTACTATCGTTTTTTAAATTATCAGCTGATGAATTACCAACAACATCATCATTGTTTTCATCAATAACATTCATGTTAAATAAATAGCACTAAACACTATTAAAATAGAAAAAAATAATATCAATATTTTATAGTTAAAATTAAACATTTTTCCACCTTAATAATATTTATATTATTATATATTAAATAAAGAATTAGTGATTAAAATGCAAAGAGCTGTTTGGATTATTTTAAATCCCAATTTTTCATTGACATTAGATGGGGAAATATCGAATAATAAAGTTACCGACAAAAAATTTAGTGTTGGATCCGATTTATGGACAAATGAACTTCCAGAACTTAAATTTAGTAATAAAAAATTACAAAAAGATTATGATAATTTTATCAAAGATATTATAATATTTTTTAGTGAAAATAAATCTAATGAAGTATTTATAAATGCAAAACTAGGTGAAGAATCTGAATATGATAATAATCTTATAACAAATCATTTGATTATAAGAAAAATAGAAGAATATGATGTAGATGAAATTATAAAATAGCATTGGCTTTTTTTAAAACTTCATCCATTGTATTAAACTCTAAATCATCACCAGTTTCTGTTTTGGTATCTGTTGTTATTAATACATATGGAGATGCCCATAAATAACTATAAGTAAAATAAGCCAAGTTAATAAATATAATTGGATAAAAATAGAATAAAGCAATTAATAAAGATATTGCATGAACTAAAATGTTACCATAACGTTTTTTCTTTTTTAAAATATAATGTTCATCTTGTTCTATTGTTTTAAACTTTTTTAAAGCTAATTCATTAGAAATATTATTCATTTCTTTTGAATTTCTAGCATTTAATATTAAAAGATCCATTTTATCTAAATATATGTAACAAATTCATCTAAATCCATTCTTGGAGTATTCCTTGGTTCTGCATTTCCATATCCAAGAGGTGTAAATAAAACTGGTTCTTCATTATCAGATAAATTTAAAAATTTTCTAGCTTCATCTGGTTTAAATGCGCCAATATAACAAGTTCCAAGACCGACATCAGTAGCTGCAAGAATAATATGATCCATTACAATTGTTGCATCAATATCTGAAATATTTTTATTATCCCATTTACGAACCCAAGCTTCATCTTTTTTAGAAACAACACAAATTACATATGGTGCTTCAACAAACCAAGGAGCTGAGTAAATTTTAGATAATGCTTCTTTATTTTTTTTAGTATCTATTACAAAAACTTTAAATGGTTGGTAATTTACTCCTGTAGGAGCTATTGTAGCTGCTTTTAAAACATATTCTAATTTTTCTCTTTCAACTTCTTTATCCAAGTATCCTCTAACACTATATCTTTTGTTAATTACATCACTAAATTCCATATCAATCACTAATATCCATCATAAATAATATCATCTAAGTCACAAAATCGTCTAAATTCATCTTCTTCCATTGTTTCTTCATGAGCATGAGCTATAATTCCAGGAATTCTACCAATTATAAAAACACCTAATCCTAAATCTGGACTAAATCCTAAATCAGATAAAATAGCTGCATTTGCTCCATCAACATTAAGCCTAATATTTTTTCTTTCATGAACTAAACCTTCAAGAGCTAAAGCTAATTTAATATGAGGTCCAACAAAACCCTCCCTTATAACTATTTCCATTAATTTATCTGCTCGTGGATCTACATTATGATACCTATGCCCAAAACCAGGTATTTTTTTATCTTGTGATATATATTCATTACAAATATCAATAGCTAAACTAGCTATTTGAGTATTATCAAAATCAGAATCGTCACTTAAAACTAATGAATTTATTCTAGATTGATATAATTCCATAGCTTTCTCAATAGCTCCTGCATGTTTATGGCCAAAAGAAAGTAATGCACCAGCTACAGCAGAATTCATTGGAGAAGCGGAAGATGCAACAAGTCTTGCAGTCTGAGTACTTGGAGGAGTCGCACCATGATCACAAAATGAAACTAAAACCTTGTTAAAGATTTTTCCTTCCTTAATAGATGGCAATCTACTTTTTAAAAGTAAGAATACCATGTCACTATACCTTATTTTTTCTATTAAATCTCTTTGATTATAACCTCTAGTGACAATTTTATCTCTTTCCACCTTAGAAATAGCTGTTTTTAAAAAATGAGGATTTATTCTAAAATTATTATCAGACATGATTTGATTTTCCTATAATTTATAATTATATAATAAATAGTTATTATTATACTTACTCAAAAAGTTACCTCTCCAAATACTTATTTTTAATAACAAATAATGATATAAATCATATTTTATATAACTAAATATTTAAAAATTATCAAAATATTATCATTCCTAACTTAAAGGTTTTTCATGTAATTATTTTTAATCATACTCTGTTTAAATAGCATGATTATATTATTAATATTTATTTCAATGATTTTGTATTTAAAATTATTATTTTAGCATTTAATAGATTTTTAGGTGGTTTTATAAGATTAAGTCTATAAATTCTATTGTTTTCATTATTAATAGTTGTTTCAACAATTTTAGCAGTTAAAAGATAACTGGATCAACATCGAAAAGAAGAAACTCTCACACGAATCTTTTTCTCTTTTAAAAGACTTTTACCATAAAAGGGAACTTTTTTCGAGTAATCCTGTTACATCAATAACATATTCTTTGGAGAGAAACCTCTCAAAACTAATGAAAAACTCAAATAATTAAACGATCAAATAAAATACATCTATAACTCAACCCATTCACACCAATTCGTGACTAAAAATCCTCCAATTACCATGAATATTTATAACAAATACATGAAATAAACCATTTTAATAATTAAAATAATCAATAAGTAAGTTATAACTAATCAAAAAATAATTAACGTATAATTAACTAAAATAAAAGAAAAATGTGGAAAAAATAAAGAAATTAGTGAATTAAAAAAATTTTTCTTAAGTTTTTAGAAATGACTTTCCTAGAAAAAATTTTAAAAGAAGAAATATAATATATTAAACAGTAGATATAGGAAAAAATAGACTGATTTAAAATTATTTTTTTATATAAAATTTTACTTGAAGATGGTAAAAATGACTTCAGAAGAAATAAAAAAACTTATTCAAAAGGGAGAAAAAATAGATGTTGAGTTTAAATCATCGAAAGATGCTTTAACAAAAGACATTTATGATTCAGTCTGTTCTTTTAATAATAGAAATGGTGGACATATATTATTAGGAGTCAATGATGATAAAGAAGTTATTGGAGTTAGTTCAGATAAAATTGATAAAATTATCAAAGAATTCACAACAACCATCAATAATTCACAAAAAATTAATCCTCCATTATATTTAACACCAATTGCAATGGACATAGATGGAAAAACAATCATTTATATTAGGGTTCCTGAAGGTTATCAAGTATGCCGACACAATGGAAAAATTTGGGATAGATCTTATGAGGGAGATATAAATATTACCGATAATTTTGAACTTGTCTATAAAATGTATGCAAGAAAAAAAGGCACTTATTATGTTAATAAAGTATATCCAAATCTTGGAATTGATTTTTTAGATAAAACAATTATTGAAAAAGCAAGAAAAATGGCAATTGCAAGAAATCAAAATCATGTATGGAAAGATATGGATGATGAAGAACTACTTAGAAGTGCTAATTTGATTTTAATTGATTCTGAAACTAGGCAAGAAGGAATTACATTAGCAGCAATTTTGCTTTTCGGAAAAGATAATGTGATTATGTCTGTTTTACCCCAACATAAAACAGATGCAATATTTAGAGTAGAAAATAAAGACAGATACGATGATAGAGATGTTATTATCACAAATCTAATTGATAGTTATGATAGGTTAATTAAATTTGGTCAAAAGCATTTGAATGATTTGTTTGTTTTAGAAGGTATTGTTAATGTCAATGCAAGAGATAGAATACTAAGAGAAATCGTTTCAAATACATTAGCTCATCGTGATTATTCAAGTGGATTTCCTGCCAAAATGATAATTGATGATGAAAAAATCATCATTGAAAATAGTAATTTAGCTCATGGAAATGGAGCATTAGATTTACAAAAATTTGAACCTTACCCTAAAAATCCACCCATTTCTAAAGTATTTAGAGAAATCGGACTTGCTGATGAACTTGGATCAGGTATGCGAAATACATATAATTACACACAACTCTATTCAGGAGAAAACCCTATTTTTGAAGAAGGAGATACCTTTAGAACAATTATTCCACTTAAAAAAATTGCTACTCAAAAAGTTGGTGGGAAAAATGTCGCTCACGATGTCGCTCACGATGTCGCTCACGATGAGAATGATCTTGTGGAATTTATAAAAAACAAAATCAAATCAAATAATAAAATTACAAGACAAGCTATTGCAGATGAAGCAGGAGTAAGTAAAAAAACCATAGAAAGACATATGAAAAAAATAAACAACTTAAAATATGTTGGCAGTGGAAACAATGGACATTGGGAATTAAATGAATAGTAGTTTACCACAAACAATTTATAATTTTAATGTTGCAACACGCGGTTCAACAAAACAAGATGGTCGTATAGATACTATTCTTACTCCACTTGCTCTTTGAGGTCCAATATTAACATAACTACCTAAAACTGTTGTTTTACCACCAAAACCTAATGGACCAATTTTTGTTTTATTTAATTTTCTTGTAATATAATTTTCAGTTTCACTTTGATAGTTAAGATTTCCATAAGCTATTGATTTTAGCATTAAAGAAGATGCTTCAAAATGTGTTCTTCCAATCCCAATTGATGGAATTGATGGAGTGCAACCAAGCATTACTAAAGACTCACTAATCCAATCGATTATGGTATTGGTAACATTCTCAAAAGAATGTTTATGATATACTCTATAAGTTTTAGCTCGTATTTCAGGACCTCCACCTTCAAGTAATAAATGAATATTTAATGTATCTGGTGAAATATCTCTTTTATATGTGGAATCATCATTTGAAGAATCTATTAAAAAAGAAACAGGTCTAAGCATTCCTGCAGCATCAAATAAACCTTTGCTTTGTTCGATTCTTTCAATATCATCACCTTGAACTGCCATTGGACGAGCTGGAAGATTATTTAATCCCAGATAAATTCCTTCATTAATTTGGTTTATTAAATCACCTGTGATTTGTCTTTTACTACCTAATTCAATAATAACATGTGGTATTCCAGTATCATCACATAATGGGAATTTAGTTTTACTAGCCACAGTATAATTTTCTAAGATCTGATTTAATACCCATTTAGCATTTTCATTATCTTCTATTTCAACTGCTCTTTTTAATGCTTTTAATTTATCATTAGAAAGACTTGTAGAAGCTTCAATAACTAATTTAGAAACATCTTCGACAACGTCCATAAAATCACTCGGGAACTGCTAAGTCTTTTGATTTATTAGGGGATGGTACACTATCAGGACAATACTCATCAATAACTCTTTTAACAAGCCCCATTTGTTTTATACGAGCTATAGCTTCTTTTTCTGTTGTGTCCCAATTATGACTTTTAGCAACAAACCCACCTGTTTTTAAATATACTGGAGAGGCTACTTTTATAAAATCTGGAACTTCATAATGCCTTATAAATCCTCCAGTCGATTTAGGATTTTCAGTATGTAAGTCAATAGCCATATCAACAGAATTTCTAATAGCTGCTATCATTGGGATTTGTAAATCTCGTACTGGATTTAATGAGTTGAGTCCATTTTCTTGAAGTAATTTTGCAGAAGCAGGATTAGCATGTCCTGCATGAGCAGAAAGTTTAAAATGAAGATTATTTGGAAGTTCACCAGCCATTCGCATCTTATTTAAACAAAAAAGCAATCCTTCATCATATAATAAAATTCCTCGAACACCTAATCTACATGCTCTTTTTACATCTTCTATTGCATAAACTAAATTATCATATCCCCTAAGGCGATATCCAATCCTACTGCCTTCTTTAGTGTGAACAGTAGCAGAAGTATCATAAGTTGCCCTTGGACCCACTGCTAAGAATAATTCACAAGTATAGTTTTTTGCTAAATTAACCATTTCAGATATATCATCATCACTTAAAAGCATTATTCCTTTAGTTTGAGTTACCCTATGAATAAAAATATTTTCCTTAGATGATTCTGTTAAAAGGGCATTCATTGTTTTAGGAGATTGAATTCCTGGAACTTCAAAACGAAATTGTCCACCATCTGCAAATCTTTTTTTAGATACAAAATCAGAATCAGTTTCTTCAATACCAATTTTTTTTAAGAATTCTCTTGTTTTTTCCATGCTATCTACTCATTAAGTTTCTCAATAACATATTTCATAGAATAATCTTCAATATTATCAATAATAGTTAACTTATTAATATCATAATTAGGATTCAATCCTTTAAATTTATCAATTAAATCTTTTAGTTGAAATGGATTTTCAAAATCTCCTTTTGGAAGTAATGTGATATTTTGAAAAATACCATTTCTAAATGTATCATCCAATTTAATAATAACATTAGATGGTCTTTTATTTGGATATAATTCATTTAATTTATCATCAGTAAGAATAACAGTTTTACTAACCAAATTTTTAATATCATTTACAACATCTACAGTAGAATAATTATCTAAAAGACCATAATCTATTAATTTATTTACATCATCTACACTAACATCTCCAACAACTAAAGTAATGGCCACTGCATAAGCTAAACTTTGTTTTAATTCCTCTAAATTTTTTGGATTAATATTATCATGTTCAGCTGCAACAGAATATGTTTTAATAGCAACATTATCAATGTGTTTATATTCCTCCCCAATACTTGCCTTTAACTTTAATGCTGTATCAATAGATGAATGCAGATGTCTACAAAACGGATATTTTTTAAAGTAAATATCTTGAATACGAACAGACCCAATATCTCCAAGTACACCATCAATAGAAAAGTCTTCTTTAGTATAATCAACATTATTAAAAACCATTGTTTTTAAAAATCCTTCATTACCCTCAAAAATACCTTCAGCACCAGTGAATCCATTTCTTGAAAGGAAGGTTGATAAAATTCCATTATAAACTGCTTTTCCAACATGTAAAACTTTACCCATAGAACCACCATGATCTGATTCTAAAAGACCTGCAGCTTGAGTTCCACACAAACCAAGAGCATTGATAATTTGCTCTTCATCAAGATTAAGTAACTTTGAAGCTACAACTCCAGAAATAATTGTTCCAATAGTTCCAGTTGTATGAAATCCATTGTTTCTATGCTTAGGATTAACAATTTTTCCAAGTAAAATTCCAACTTCATAACCTACAATTACACCTTCAATAAATTCTTTTCCAGTTAAATTATAACTTTCTGAAATAGCTATTGCTGTTGGAAATATAACTGAACCTAAATGAAGTTGAGCAGTTCCATGACCATCATCAAGTTCTAAAACATGAGCTGAAATCCCATTTAAAAAAGCAGCATTTAAAATATTAGTTTTAGTATTCCTACCAATAATTGAAGCATTTATTTTTGAGTTTAAATTTTTAGAAAATATTTCATCAATAGTATTTAAAGCTATAATTGAAGCATTTTCATTACTTCCCCTATATGTAACACCTAAAAAATCTATAAACGCAGCTTTAACCGTATTAATAGATTCCGCAGATGCCTGTTCATAATGATAATTAGAAGTAAATTTAGCAATATTTTTTAAAAACATAACTCACCTTAATATATATTAGTAAAAAGTAGTATTAAATAGTTAAGTTATGAGTCAATCCTTTAAAAAAAGTATTATAAAATACTACTTTATATTTAATTCATAATACCTATTAGAATATCTAGAAAAGATATGTTTAAATTGAAAAATAATAAATTAAACAGAAACTCCTGTGAAAACTAAAACAATGTGTGCTACAATAGCTGCACCTAAATAAGTTGATGCAATAACTAAAATAGTTATAATAACTGCTCTCCAACCTAATACTTTAAATTCATCCCAACTTTTACCTATTCCAATACCAACATATGCTAAAAATACAGTTACAATAGATAAAAGTTCTATTTGAGATACATAATGAACAATGAATTTAGATGTGGGAGACCCTGGAAATGCTAGTAATATACCCATTATACTGATGTAGAGAATTGAAGAAATATTAAATGGAAGATATCTTTCCATCCAAACACCGGCTAAAGTTATTAATGATAATATGAACATTCCAATTAAAGAATCATACATAGGATGTTTATAACCAACATAATTACCAATAACTGTAATAATTGAAAATATAGTAAGTAACAAGATCCAATTAAAAATACCAGTTACAGTTACATTTTCAGATCCATCTATTAACTCAGGCATTATTCTTCCTCCTCAATAGATAAACTTCTATTTTTACCCAGTTTAGGCTCTAACCAATGGTACATTTTCTGAGTTAATGGAAGTGCAATAAATATAACTATATAAATACCTACACAAAATGAAAGTAAATTACTAAAACCAGAAAATGCTTGAATATTTGTTTCAAGTCCTGGGAAAGCTGCAAGAGTTGGACCAACAGAAGCTGCATTCATACTTGCACTACCTACACCACTAGCCATTGCAAATGCATAAGGATGTAGAGGTAAAAATGAAATAGATAAACTTGTAAGAAAACTAATAAATATTGTTCCGATTACAGTTCCAACAATAAATACTGCTAAAACACCTCGAGATTCAGGTGAATTAAACCCAAATTTGTCAATAACAACTGCAACTTCAGGTTCACGACCGATTGAACTTACCATACCAATTGTTTCTTCCTTAAAACCTAAAAGAAGTGCAACTGGAAGTGCTACAAAAATAGTTGCAAGATGCCCCAATTCTTGTAAAATTAGAGCTGGACCCATTTCAAATAGAATACCAATTGATTGACCACTCGCTACTGCTAATTTAGCAATCAATACACCAATAAAGAGCATCATAGCCCCTTCAGCAATTTTTGCTTGTTTCTTTTGAATCCATTTAATTGGTTTAGCTAAATAAAATACTAAACCTAAAACCATTGAATAAATCAATGGCATAATAGAAATAGAAATACTTTCTGAGAGTTTTATATGAATAGGACCGATTAATTCTGCAATAATTACCAAAACAAGAATAGTTAAATGCAATCTATAATCCTTCCATGGATTTTTCCTTAAAATATGTTTATCGGTTTTTTCCCTATAAATATGTTCAATATTAGTAGTGTTTTCTTTATTTTCTGTAATATACACCCACTCCAACATATGTAAAAAAAAATTATAATCTAACTTTTCCTCATAATAATTTTTTATAACATAATATATAAATTAATCGAATTAAAAGTCAAAAAATTCACAAAATATGAATAAAAATAGCTAAAACTAATAAAATAGTTCATAAAAAGTGAAAAATATAAAAATCTCTTAAAACAAATATAATTAAAAATAAAAACAAATAAATTCTAAAAAACTATAAATTAAATCGGCAAATTGGTTTTGATAAATGTCGCCTAGCAGAAACTGGAGTTTCATAAAACGAAGAGTTTTTTAATCTTCTTTCAATTCTAATTTTAAGTTTTTCATTTGACTTAATTTTATTCCCACATTTCCTGCATTTAAAACCTTTATTTTTTCCAGCAGAAGTCATTCTTTTTCCACATTTGCAGATTGGATTTTGATATTGAAACACATTTAATTTGATAACTTGAAATTTTTCAATATTAAAAGTGTTTTTCTCCCCAATACCACCATAAAGCTTAATAATATCTCCAGGACGTAAATCTGAAACCGTTTTTCTAAATGATTTTGTTGGTTCATATGCTCCACATTCAATATCTGATGTTTCATCAAAAATATAAAAAAATAAATGACCTCCATCAATTATTCTAGGATTGTTTTTAACAGTTCCTACTACTTCATAACATCCATATTGTTTCATTGATGCAATATTTTCTGCTTTTTGAATATGCATGTCTGTATGTTGATTTGTTTTAAAAATACAGTAGTCTTGAATTTCTTCATTAACTTTTACCATATTTTTAGCCTTTAATAAAACATCAGGAGTATTAGATCTAATTCCATATAAAACTGGACAAGATGTTTTAGGTTCAATTGCAACATACTTTTCCTCATAATCAATATTTTCAAAAGTATCTGGAAAAGTTTGCCTATCCATATTATAAACAGATTCATAATCAATTTGCCTTTTAGACCCATAGTTTTTAGGAATTCTATATGTTAACAATTCATAAGTAAAATCATCTAAAGCCAAACTAATAGCTGCAATAGAACCAATAATCCCCCTACCTTTTTTAAATTTGTGCATCTCACATCCAACAGACTTTCCAAATTCATAAGCCTCATCAATAGTAATAAAAGAATAAATAGCTCTTAAAGCGTAATCCCTCATTTCTTGAGTAATATCTCCATCATAAAAAACAACACCAGGATTTGTATTATCACAATCAAATACTGATAATCTTTTAACTTCACTTAAAACTATTTTTTTAGCCAGATCAACATTATTATCATTTAAAATCTTAAAAGAAACACCACCATTACCACGTGTCTTAAATTTTGCAAAAGGATTTAATCTTATTAATCTAGGATAACCAATAATATCGATTCCATTATCATGTAACTTATTAATAATTTGACTAGCTAAATATGTTGTACACATTCCATCAGGAGAATCTGTATCATCAATTCCAATATGTAAATAGTTAATTATAATCACCTTAAATTATATAAAATATATTAGCTTTATAATTAATATATAATTTTAATTAAATAAGAGGTTTTGAATGTTAACTCGAAGTAGAATGCTACAAGAAATTGAAAACTTACTTAAATTAGAAGGATATAAAACTTCAGATATTTACGAACAAGGTTCTTTTGATATTGTAGCTCGTAAAAACTTATTAATTTTACTTTTAAAAACATTTTTAAATATAGATAGTATTAATGAGAGAAATGCTTATGAAATGAAACAATTAGCTAATATTTTCTTAGCATCCCCCATCATTGTTGGTGCAAAATCTAGAAATGGACTTTTAGAAGAAGGAGTAATCTATGAGAGATATGATATTCCAACAATTAACTTCGAAACATTGAAAAATATGATTATTTATAATGAATATCCTGAAATTCTTGCAGACAGAGGAGGATACTTTGTTAAAATTGACGGTAATATTATAAAACAATACCGAGAAGAATATTCCCTTTCATTAAAAGATCTAGCAGATTTAGCTCATGTATCTAGAGCTACAATGTATAAATACGAAAATGAAATCGTTCGTGCAAATACAGAAACTGCAATGATTTTAGAAGAAATTTTAAATACAAAAGTAACCCTTGATATAGATCTTTTAAAACAGCCAACAGAAGATGTAATTGAATATAACCAGATTGGAGAAGGAACTGATGATTTATCAAAACTTGGATATGGAGTTATATTAACAAATAAAAGTCCTTTTGATGCAGTAGCTAAAATAAAAAGCTCAAAAGATCTTTCCACACTAATAACTAATATTGAAAAAAATAGAAGCGAAAAAACTTTAAAAAGAATGGCAATACCTCTAAAAGACTTATCAATGGTAACTACCTCAGAACCAGTATTTATAATAAATAATGATAAAATTAAAGAATCTCTTAATAGTATTCCTGTAATAAAATCTTGGGAATTAAAAGAATTTGAACATTCAAAAGAGTTATTAAAAATGATTAGAGAAAGAAAAGAGAGATAGTATGGAAGATTTAAAAATAGATGGACTTAAAAACTACCCAATTAAATGGGTTTGTAATTATCAGGGACAAAAAGCAATAGGTATTTGTGGATACTCTCAAAAAGTTGCCATGTTTGCATCTGATGAGAGAGTAGCACATATTCTAGATGATATAGTAATCGGTACTGATGAGGCTCAAGAAGGTTACGGTTGTGAAGAAAAAAATAGATGTTGTAACTTTACCTGCGAATACTGTCAAATAAACCCAAGACAATACCTACAAATCACAAGCAAAAAGCCATCTAATAAAAATATAAAAGATTTAGATGAAGGTTTAAAAAAATTAAACCAAGAATTTAAACAAAAAAATATTGTTCCGTTTAAAGAGTATGAAATAGTTGATTTTAAAAATCCCTAAGAAGTGAAAAATCTTTTTTAGCCTCTTCTTTTTTAGCTACTCCTATTGCAACACAATCAACATAATTAAGTTTTTTAAAAAAAGCAAATGCTTCTTCAGGCATCTGAATTCCAGCTGCAAGAATCTTAGTGGCTATTATTTTTTTATTTAGTTCAATTATTTTTTGCCTAAATTCTTCTCTTTGACTTGGTAAAAATGATTTAATATCCATCATATATGATAAAAAATTTAATGGAATCATATAAAAATCAAACAAATTTAAATCCAAATTTTCTTTAATTAAATCTGTTGTTTTAGATGGAAAAGCAGTTATTAACCCCGATAGAGAACCAATATTATTAATTTCAGATAAAATTTCAGAAGTCAATTTCCAATCATAACCATCAACAATAAATTCATCAATTAACATTAAAGGACAATCATAATTTGAAAATAGCTCAATATCACCTTCCCAATCAACTTCTTTAGCTACATCATAATTAGGCATTAAATAATCAACATCAGACTTGCCAATAGTAGCTATTACTTTCATTTCACAACCTTCCTCACAAGCAATATCATAAGCTTTTAACAAAGGTTTTTTATTTACTAAATTTATTGCTCTTACTCCTTGGTTATAAGATTCAATAATGACATCAGCAATATTATGAGGGTTATTCATTAAATCAAGTTGATAAATCCTAGATCTATGGCCAAAATAATCTTCAGCAATAAATGGTGCATGACCTAAGATTGTTTTTGGTATATTCTTATCTTTAAATTCTAAATTGCCATTGAAAATAATAATCACCTATAAAATATCTTTGAATAACAGTATTATAAATAAATAGCTATTTTTAAAAATTAAGGGCCAAAGTTTTAATAACTACCTTATATTTACCCCATTTATAAAATAAAGCTATGTTACTTCGTTAATTTAAATAAATTAATTAAGTTTATAATTAATTAATAATTTTCTTTA
The DNA here is from genome assembly GCF_001639275.1 of Methanobrevibacter oralis. Classification (NCBI taxonomy): domain Archaea; kingdom Methanobacteriati; phylum Methanobacteriota; class Methanobacteria; order Methanobacteriales; family Methanobacteriaceae; genus Methanobrevibacter; species Methanobrevibacter oralis. The sequence continues at coordinate 42,218 of NZ_LWMU01000070.1, read as the reverse complement.
ATTTTAAATATAATAAATAACATAAATTTAATCAATGCTTATTATTACAAATTAATTTTTATGGTGAAAATATGAAAGTACTTATTGCTGATGCAATTAATGAAAAGGGTATTGAAAATCTAAAAAAAGTTGCTGAAGTTGTTGTAGACACTAGCATCACCCCTGAAAAGTTAGTAAATACTATTAACGAATATGACGGAATTGTAGTTAGGAGTCGAACAAAAGTTACAAGAGAAGTAATTGAAAATGCTTCAAACTTAAAAATAATCGCAAGAGCGGGTGTTGGAGTAGATAATATTGATTTAAATGCAGCTACCGAAAAAGGAATTATGGTAGTTAACTCTCCAGAATCAACTTCAATTACTGTAGCTGAACACACCATGGGATTATTACTTAATGTTGCTCGTAAAATATCAATTGCTGATAAATCTGTAAAAAGTGGAAAATGGGAAAAGAAAAGGTTCATGGGAGTTGAACTTAGAAAAAAAACTCTTGGTATAATTGGAATGGGTAGAATCGGTTCTCAAGTAGTTAACAGATGTAAAGCCTTTGAAATGGATGCAATGGCATATGATCCATACTTACCTAAAGAAGTTGCAAAACAAATGGGTGTTGAGCTAACTGATTTAGAAAGTGTTCTTAAAAATGCTGATTTTATTACAATACATGTACCACTTACTCCTGAAACAAAACATTTAATTTCAACCGATGAATTTGAAATAATGAAAGATTCTGCATTTATTGCTAATTGTGCACGTGGTGGAATCATTGATGAAGAAGCACTTTATGTTGCTTTATCTGAAAATAAAATTGGTGGAGCTGCACTTGATGTATACGAAGAAGAACCACCTGCAAAAGATTCTAAATTATTAGAACTTGACAATATTGTATTAACTCCACACATTGCTGCTTCTACTAAAGAAGCTCAAAGAGACGCCGCTATTATTGTTGCTGATGAAATTATCGACTTATTCAAAGGCGGAACACCTCAAAATGTTTTAAACATGCCACGTATTGACAATAATACTTTCCAAGAATTATCTCCTTATTTAGAATTAGCTGAAAAATTAGGTAGTTTTATCTCCCAAGGAGTTAATGGAAAATTAAAAGAAATTGAAATCATCTATAGTGGAGATTTAGCTGAAATCGATAATCTTGAACTTTTAACCCGAACTGTAATTCAAGGAGCAGTAAATCCATTTTTAAGCTCCCCAGTTAATACTGTTAACGCTACATTAGTAGCTAAAAATCGTGGAATTAGCATTACTGAAGGTAGAAAAAATAATGCAAAAGGATATGAATCTTTAATTAAAGTAATAGCTAAAAGTGATGAAAATACATTCTCTGCTGAAGGAACCACATTACATGAAGCCAGAATTTTAAAAGTAAATGGTTATTGGGTAGATGTAGTGCCAAAAGGACACATGTTTATTGCCAAATATGAAGATGTTCCAGGCAGTATTGGAAAAATTGGCACCAAATTAGGTAAACATGATGTCAACATTGGAATTATGCAAGTTGGAAGAGATAAAAAAGGTGGAAGAGCCATTATGATTTTAACTTTAGATAAAGAAGTTCCAAATGATGTTGTTAAAGAAATTCAAAACTTAGATAATGTGTATGAAGCTATTAGATTAGAATTATAAAAAACAATGGATTATTTTCACCACGTTGTTTTTTTTATTTTTTAAAATTGAAATTATTCTTTGGGTTTTCGAGTAACATTTTTTATATTACCATTTTTATCAATTTGTATAAAAAGAACTTCATTTGGCGAAGCTGTAATATGATTATTTTCATATTTAGAATACTCATCAGATTTCTCATCATCTAATGTTTTAAAGAATTCATCATCTTCTTCATCAAAAAAGCCAGGTTTAAAATCATCATTATCATTTACAATATCATCTTCATCAAAAATATCTAATTCATCATCATCAATTAAATGACTATAATCACCAACTGTATAATCCTGATTATTCCCATACCTATCATAAGCTTTAAATGTTTCTAAACTATAAGGAAGACATACTATCATGTGAAAAAAGCCATGTTTGGAAAATGTTTGTAAATCTGCACCAGAAGGATCTGCACTTGGTCCTGGATGTGAATGTACACTACCCCAATATTTCATAGCAGTTGGTAACATTTCTGTATGGACAACAGCTCCAGTATGACCAGTTTCTCCAGGTAAAAATATTAAACTAGTAATATATAGTACCTTATCAATTATTTCACCATCAAAAAAAGCTAAAAATTCATCAGGAAAAGCTTTTTTAGCATAGTATATTACAGATTCAAGAACTTCCCTGTCAACTCGCACTTCTCTAAATTCTTCACCATTATTAAATAATTTTGAAAGAAAGCTCATTTTATCACATTAATTTCTTTGAAAAACTTTTCATTAAATATAGGAATATTCCAATCAGCATTTATAAAACTTCTATTGGAAACTTGTTTTTTATTTTCTTTTTTGTTATATCCTTCTACTTTTTTAATAGATCTATATATTGCAATGCCTCTTTTTTTATAATTATCAACATCATTTAAGTTAATATTGTCCTGAAACAATAATTCATGGATTTCATTTGATTTGAGTCCTTTTATTTTATCACTAGCTTCATTATCTGAATATTTAGATTTTAAAAGCCAAATCCCATATGAATTAATACAATTTTTCCAAGATTCATCTTGTCTCCATTTAAAATATTTAACAATATTTTCATCAACAACAGGAATAATTCTACTATCAAAAGCAACAGCTTTTTTTATATTTTTATTTAAATGCATCATAAATGAAGAAGAAGCAAAACTAGCTATTACTGAATCTAATTTTTCAACACGACCATTAAAAGGAATATTATCTAACAATATATTAATTTCATCAGAAAATGTGTAAATAAATGAAGCACCAAACTCTTTAAACAAATCCACACATACACCTTCCATTAATTTATAAAAATCTTTATCATAAGGCTTTTTTAAATTTAAATTATTAGCTAATGCATGGAACGCTCTACCATCCAGTCTTACAATGATTTTAGAATTTATTGGAACCTTTAAAGCTGAATAAACTTCATATTCTTTCATTTACATTCCCACACTAATAGTTTCATTGAAACTTTTAAGTAATTTAATAGCTGAAAGTGCTGCTAACATACTTGTTTTTGGATTAGTAGAACAAGGATAATTCATAGTAGTGGTTTTAAACTCACCAAAATCTCCACGAACAGTAATTTCATGAACATTCCTATCTACTTTAGGATCTACAATAATTTTTACATTAATATCCTGATTACAAGCTAAACTAATTGTTGCAGCAACATTAATATTAAATGGGAACTTTTTAACAGCATCAGAAGCTTTACCTTCAAACAGTACCTCTTCAGTATTAATATCTTTTCCAAGTGACTTTGGTGATTTGCGTGTTACAAGATTTACTTCTTCCAAATTAAAATTAGCTACAGCTTTAATTCCATCTAAACCTACAACAGCACCTGAAGGTAAATGTATTCTAGCATTATTATCTTTAGCTATTTTTAACGCTTTCATGTAAAATTCTTTATCCATAAATGCTCCAATACTCATAATAATCATGTCACATCCATGTTCTAAAATTGTAGGAGCATATGTTTTAACAGAATCTGGAGAAGCACATTCTAAAACCAAATCAACATCGTTAAGCATATCTTTAAAATCTAAAACAGCAATTCCATTAGCCAATTCTGCTAAGTTCTCTGCTCGCTCAATATCACTATCAAAGAAATATACAACATCAATACCACTATCTTCAGAAGTTATATTACTTATAATAATATTAGCAATAGCTCCACAGCCAATAATACCTATTCTCATTAAAATCACGACATAAGTACTAAAATAAAAAAAATTAAATAAAAAAAGAAAATTGAAGATTAAATAATCAGAATTTATCTATATCAAATTGAGGTTTATTATCAATTTTTTGTTGAGCTTCACCCTCAACATTAGGAGCAACAGCTTCAGGAATAGGGTTTTCTGGAGATATTTTTTTCATATCACGAGGATTAATTAACATAATATCCCCAATAGCTTGTACCTTATCAAAATCAACAGTTAATAAATCGCTTTGATAAGATCTTACATGTGCTTCCTCTGGAGCTCCCCTAATAGTTTCTCTAAATTGATCAATAATTCCAACAGGTCTTCTTTCTTGCTCAATAGCTCTTACTTGCAATTTAGAAATAGTACCTAATCTAATATTAAGAACAATGTCTTCAACTTTTCCAACATAGTGCCCAGTATTTGTGTATATGTCTAAACTACGTAATTTTGATACTTCAACCATTTTTTAACACCACTGATAAAAATTAATCTTTAATAATGATTAATATATATGTATAAGTTTATTTTGTTGTTAATATAAATACTTTATGTTTTAATAAAAGATTAAAGCTTTTTTAAAATAGAAAAAATATATTAAAGTTTAAAATTAAATAAATATTAAAAAATAAAGGGGATTTCAAATTGTGGGATACAACAAAAGATTATAGAATTTTAGTAGCTAGTAAAGCAAAAGAGAACTACTTAAATCTCATTCCAACAGCATCATTTAGAGGAAATTGGAATAAAAAACAAGCTATTGATGTAGCTAAAACCATGAATAGTGATTTTCAATCATTAATCTACTCTTACCTTGAGGGAGATGAACTTGTAAATTCTCCAAATGTAGCTACTTTAATTGAAAAAACCAAAAAAATCATTGAATGCTTAGGAGGAGATGACTGGAATAAAAAATTCTTAAATAATGCTCCTAAAGAAGATAAACAAAAAACAATGGAGAATATTGCTAAGGTAAAATTTTTCTTAGATACTATATTAGGACTTAAAAATAGGTTAGCGCTTGGTCCAATTAATGATCCCATTATAGGAATAGATATAAAAATTGGAGAAGTTATGAGTGTTACTAAACATCCAAATGCTGATTCATTAATGATTTGTAATGTTAATTTAAGAAAAAAAGCTATTACAGTTGTAACTAATGATTTAACTATCAAAGAAGGAATAAATGTTGGAGTATCATTATTACCACCACAAACATTTATGGAAACTGTTAGTGAAGGAATGTTTTTAGGAATGAATGGAAGCATTCTAAAAGATGTTGATGGAGAACTTGGCGAAATACCAAAAGGAATACCAATGGAATCCCTTAATGAAACACGTAACCTTATTGAATCTTATTTAAAATAATTTAGTAAAGTTATAATTAAATAATCTTAACACATTTTTTGCGTTAATACATAAAACTTGAATATGTTACTGAAATTAACCATTGCACATAATAAATAAAAAACTTTACTGTTTTTTATTTTAATTTTCACCTAACTGAAAACTTTAGTATTAATTGTTAACTAAATAAAGTTATTCCAAAATGGGAAAAATTAATCAACACCTATTTTGCAAGAAAGATATGATATTTATATAGCTATTAGTATTTGAAAATTGGTAATTTAGAAGTTGATTTTGATTGTAAAAAACAATTCAAAATAACCTATATTCAAGTTGCATATCTTTTAAATAGTTAAGATACAAATAAAAAAAGAATTTAAAGTATTTTAAAAGTATTAGTAGATTATGATTGGAAATAAAAATATAGCACATATTTCAAAAATATTCTCCATCTGTTAAAAAAAATGTTAGAAATGGACCATAATCATTAGAACAAATTAAATTAAATAGTAATAAAATCGTGGATAAAACATTCAACAACAATTTTTTAGACAAAATAATCAAACTAATCCTAAACTACAACCCATAAGAATAAAACTAGACCTAATAGAAAAACTACAATTAATGGCAGGCGTTAGAAACAATACAGCATATGAACTACAAACTAATGACTAAAAATTCCTACTTATTATTAAATAACCCACAGAATAATAAAAAAAGGGAATTATCTTAAATTTAAAGCAATTAATTTTGTTTTAGTCATTTCATTAACAGCATATTTAATTCCCTCTTTTCCAACCCCACTACTTTTAAAACCTCCAAATGGCATGTTATCAGTTCTAAAAGTAGATTGTTTATTTATAAATACTGTTCCTGCTTCAATTTCATCAGCACATTTCATTGCATTTCTATAGCTTTCCGTAAAAACACCTGCTTGAAGACCATATTCAGTATCATTAGCTACACTAATAGCTTCTTCAAGAGAATCTACCTTAATTATTGGAGCTACTGGCCCAAATGTTTCATTAACAACTAAATCCATTTTAGGTGTAACATCATCAATTACAGTAGCTTCATAAAATGCTCCATTACGATTGCCACCAGTTAATATTTTAGCACCACCATTAACTGCATTATTTACTGCTTCTTCGACATGACGAGCAGCATCTTCACTGATTAATGTTCCAAGTGTGGTTTTAGAGTCCAATGGATTTCCCATTTTAAGTTTTTGTGTTTCTTTAACTAGTCTTTTTGTAAATTCACTAGCTATCTCCCTTTCAACAATAATTCTTTTAACACCCATACATACTTGACCTGCATTTAAATAAGCTCCATTTATAACTCCTTTAACTGCTAAATCAATGTTCGCATCCTTAAGTATGATTAATGGGTCATTTCCCCCTAGTTCTAATGTAACTTTTTTCATTCCTGCTCTTTGTGCTATCATTAAACCAGTTGTAATACTACCTGTAAATGATATTTTATCAATATCTGCTGATGATACAAGTGCATCCCCAACTTCTGAACCATATCCAGTTACAGTATTAATTATTCCATCAGGAAATTCTTCATTTACAATTTCAGCGAATTTCATAACAGTTAACGGCGCATCAGTAGGTGGCTTGATAATTACAGTATTTTTACAAGCAATAGCTGGAGCTATTTTGTGAATTGTTAAATTTAGTGGATAATTAAAAGGAGTAATTGCTGCAACAACACCTAATGGAATTCTTTGAGTAAATGCAAAAAAGCCTTTACCATTTAGTCCTGCATCTAGTGGAACTGATTCACCATAGATTCTTTTAGCTTCTTCAGCAGCAAGTTTTAATGTTTCAATTGATCTGTTAAGTTCAACTAATGATTCATTTATTGGTTTACCAACTTCTAAAGTTAAAAGTTCTGCAAATTCTTCACGTTTTTCTTTTAATTTTTCACAAATTGTATATAATTTATTTGAAACTTTAAAAGCAGACATTTCAACTAAATCTTTTTTAGCATTATTGGCGGCTTTGATAGCCATTTTAGCATGCTGCAAGTGAGCTATTGGTACAGTATCTATAACTTCATCATTAAATGGGTTTTTAACTTCTTCTAAATCATCACAAGTTATGTGTTTTCCACCTATTAACATGTCCATATTAACACCTTCGATTTATTAATATATCAAATGGTGTTAATATGAATTTTGAAAAAGTTAAATATTTAATGATTCAAACCATTCAAAAATTTCATTTTGAGATGTGCTTGAAGCAAATCTTTTCTCTGCAACAAATTCTGCTCCTGAAGCTGAAGGTTTTAATTCTTTTATTGTATTTCCCATGTCACTTGACCCAGATGTTGCAAATAAAACAATTTTTTTACCGTTTAAATCATATTGTTCTAAGAAAGTATTTATAATTGTTGGAGCTACATACCACCAAATTGGAAAGCCAATAATCAATGTATCATATTGAGAAATATCTACTACATTACCAGCAATTGGAGGTCTAAAATCTCTATTTTTATTCATTTCTATTGAAGTTCTACTTTCTGGATTGGTCCAATCTAAATCCGCATCAGTGTATTTTTCTTCTGCTTCAATTTCATAAATATCAGCACCGGCTACTTTAGCCATTTTTTCTGCTATATTTTTTGTTGTACCACTTGCTGAAAAGTAAGCTACTAATTTATTTGTCATTAATTAATTCCTCCATTAATTGTTGCATATATCAACATATAATATTAGAATAAATTATTATTTAAAGTTATAGTTTTATAGTAAAAAAACTAAAAATTAGCTATATGGATAGTGGAAGATTTGAAACATTTGCAGATGCAATAATTGCAATTATCATCACGGTTTTAGTATTAAAGTTCACACAACCAAATGAAGCAACATTTAGCGCATTATGGGAATTTAAAGACCAATATATTTCCTATTTAATGAGTTTTTTAATTGTATTTAATATGTGGCGTAGTAATCATAACTTGTTCTATCGAGTAAAACAAATTGACAATATAACCGTTATTTTAAATGGAATTATCCTTTTTTTAATGTCAATAATCCCTTATTTTACAATATGGTTAGCTAATAATTTATATTCAGTAGCTGCCGAAACATGTATGGGGATAATATTTTTATTAACCCATATTTTTTACACATTATCTATAAAAGCACTGATTAAAAACGATCCTTACAATAAAGAACTACAAAAAACAGTTCAAAGTTCAAAATATATTCATATCCCCCTAATATTTATTTTAATTGGATTTATATTAACATATACAATATTTTCACTAGGAATAGTTGTATGTAACTTTTTAGCTATTTTCGCATGGATATGGATTGGAAGAAACGATAATACTCCAATGAAAACTGAAAGGTTTGAAGGATTCGTAGATGCAATATTGGCTATTTTAATTACAATTATTATATTAGGAATTCTTTTACCCCTTAATGGGACTTGGACATCCCTTGGAGCTCGATATCTTGATTTTATTACTTATGCAATTAGTTTTGTAGTTATATTTAATTATTGGAACTACCACCATAATTTTTTTAGTATTGTTAATAATATTAATCAAAAAGTAATTTGGTTAGAAGCATTTTCATTGTTTGTAATATCATTTCTACCATTCATTACAATATTTGTTTCAAATAATTTCAACACATTCATTGCACAATTCTTGTATGGACTTGACTTCATCATTATTTCATTAATAAATATGTTTTCTGTAAGAGCATTAATATCATCTGATCCTGCAAATATAGCTCTTAGAGTACTTATAGGAAATTATAAAGGCCAAATTTTACCATCAATTACACTCATATTTGGAATTATAATCGGATATCTATTCTACCCCCCAGCAATAATTATTTCATGTATAATATCTATGATAATAACATGGATATATCATTTAAAATAATTTGAAAAACTTTTTAATTCATAGTCAAATTCTTTAATTTCCTTAGAGGACAATTCACCAGATAAATCCCTTAAATATATTTTATAATAATATATAACTAATAAAACAACGACAATTATTCCTCCAAACAACAAAATAAATTCTGCTGATGCTTGTGCATTAGACTCCATAATATCACCTACATTAAAAAAGAACCTCCAAAATTTGAAACTGCATAAAAAATAATATATGCTATAAAAAGGATTGGAATAGTAAACTTAACACCCTTTTTTGCCTTACCATACATAATAATACTAATTATAAAGCTTACCAAAATCGAATGGATTATTAAATAAATTTGACCAACAATTGGAGTTACAAGAATTAATTGTGATGATTCTCCAAAGTTTTGCATAAAACCAGAATAAATACTAACCATAGCTAATGCAAAAGGTGTTGCAATAACAGCAGATATAAATAAAAACATTACCGACATCATAACAGTAGCTTTTCTCTCACGTTTTAAAGCAAGCAAATCTCGTAAATCATCAGATACATTATTTATCACATTTGCCATGCTCGAACCACTTTTACGACCATCAAGAATTATTAAAAAAATTCTTTCAAGATCCCTTGATTTTAAACGCTTAGACATAGCTATCCATGCATCATCAAAGTTCCTACCCATCCTAATTTCGATTATAGTCCTTTTAACTTCATCATAGAGTGGTCCTTGACCGTATTTAGACATGTCTTCCATAGCATTTTCAAAACTAAGACCTACCTTAAGCATTGTTGAAAGTTGGCGTAAAAAGTCAGGAGCTACTTTCTCAATTTCAGATGCTCGTCTTTCTTGCATGATCAATACATATGTGAAAATTCCTGGAAGAATAAATAAAGGTAGAATTAAAACTGACATCGGCAGATTCAACAATATTGAAATTGTTGCAAACACTAATTCTAGAGTTATTATTAAAATTATAAGCATGGATAAAAATTTAGATGCACCTATAAAAATTGCACCACTTAGTATAAAATCCTGCACTTTAGATAATTGATTCTCTGAGAGATTATTATCTAAAAACAAAGCCATATCATCAATTATTTTTAATTTCATGAATAATATGTAATACATTTATAGTATATAAGTATTACTTCAAGTTGAAAATAACACTATTATGAAATATCAAAAACAAAATAACGATCTAAATATCACATCAAACATCAAATAGAAATCATATTAACACCATCTTTTCGAGTATAATCAACATTACCTTCAGTTAAAACAGCTAAAAAACTTGGTTTTCGAATTTTATTATTTTTTTCAATTAATTTTAAGTAAATTTTGTGTTCCTTCTTCAGTTTTACTACTTCCTAATTTACATTCAATTAATACATATCTACTATCCCTAGATAAACTACAAAATCTAGTAGCGGTGTATTTGTTTGATTGTTTGATGATTAATTGTTGTGAGTGAGGCAGTGCTTATCATCAAATTTTTAATGGTAAATCTCCTATAATTTTAGCTTTTTTAGAAATAGCAATTGTATCTTCAAGTCTTACTCCAAAATCACCTTCCAAATAAATACCCGGTTCGACAGTAATAACCATGCCCTCTTCAACTATAGTCTCATCACGAAATGAGAATGTTGGAGATTCATGAATATCTAAACCTAAACTATGGCCAGTTGAGTGAATAAAGTTATCCCCATATCCATATTCAGAAATAATATCTCTAGCTACTTTATCAATTTCACAACATTTAAGACCCGGTTTTATAGCTTTAATTGCCTCATCATGAGCTTCTGCCACAATATCCCAAATTTCCTGATGAGATTCCTTATAGACCATTGTACGGGTATTATCAGAACAATAACCATTATATTTTGCTCCCCAGTCAATTAAAATTGGATTTTCAAGCTTTTTAGCTTCAGGAACAGCATGTGGCAAACTTGAATTAGTTCCACTTGTTACAATAGTGTCAAATGACTCTTTTGATGCTCCATTTTCAATCATCATTCTAACTAAGTCAAAAGCTATTTGAGTTTCCTTATCTTTTCTATTTAAAATATCTAATTCTAAAAATGCCTTTTGTGCAATATTAGTTGCTTTTTCTATATTATCTATTTCTTCAGGAGTTTTAATAGATCGTTGTTTGTCAACATAAGTTTTAGAATTAATAGAAAAATCATTCATAAATTTTTCATAAATATTAAATTCTAAGCTAGGTTCAATAGCTAAACTCTTAATTCCTTCGCTTTTAAGTTCATCTACCATTTTTGAGAATGACTCGAATTCTTTAACTTCAATTGATGAATTTAGTCTAGCTATTTCCATATCCATTTTTGAAACATAAATAATCGGTTCTTCTTTAATTAGACAAAAAGCAAAACTAGTTGGTTTGTAATTAGAAATATATTCCACATTTGTAAATTGTGTAAGAATGTAAGCTTGAAATTTATCTTCTTCCATATCTTTTAAAATATTGTTGATATGTAATTTATTATAATCCATATTTAATTATTAGAAAAAACTTTTATATATAAAGTTAGATATTTTAACAATATGTTTAAATTTACATTTAACGAAATAAGAGATTTAATTATAGCATTTTTCATTATTTCCCTTTGTTTTGCATTATTATATGCTGGAAGAGATTCAAATGTTGTATTATCCATCCTTCCCATGGTCATGGTTGGTGTAGGTCTTGGTTTTATCTTACACGAACTTGGACATAAGTTTACATCTATGAGATATGGTTATTGGGCTGAATTTAAATTATGGCCACAAGGATTAATATTAGCGCTTATTACATCTCTTTTTGGATTTGTATTTGCAGCTCCTGGTGCAGTTTACACTTATGGAAACTATATTACAGATGAAGTTAATGGAAAAATTTCCGTGGCTGGACCTGTTGTAAATATTATACTTGCAATAATATTTTTAATTGTAGCAAGCCTAGTTTATCCAAATGCAATACATAACAGTGCTTTTGGCCAAATATTCATAGTATGTTCCCTAGGTTATTCAATTAATAGTTTTTTGGCTACATTTAATTTAATTCCTATTGGAAACTTAGATGGTTCAAAAGTACTTAATTGGAATAGTGGAGTTTGGATTGTTACAATTGCCATTTCAGGAATTATGACTTACGCATCTATGACAATGGGTGTTGAAAATATAGTGAGAATGCTAATAGGATTTTAAAATGACAGAAGAAATCAAATACTTTAAAGGAACTCACAGAGCAATACATCCTAGTGAAACAATTAAAATCAATGAAAACAAAACAAAAATAGCTGGAATAACACGTATAACTGAAATTACTCATTTAGATAGGATTGGACTACCTGTTTTCTCAGCAATTAGACCAACATCACAAGAAGGATCAATAAGTGTTTACAACGGTAAAGGAATTACCATTGAAAATGCTAAAGCTTCAGCTATAATGGAAAGTTTTGAGAGATATTCTGCTGAAAAACAAGATGCCGATAAAGTAATAATAGCTAATCTCAATCAAATCGCTGCAAAAGGAGATTTTATACACCCAAAAGATTTAAATTTGCCAAGAGATTTTAACCAAGAGAATATTAATTTAATGAATTTTGAATGGAACATTGCTCATGACATAATTTCCAATAAAGATTATTATATACCTTCAAATGCAGTTTATCATCCTTATAACCATGACAATATGGTTCAAAGCTTATTTAAATCAAACACCAATGGATTAGCTTCAGGAAATATTTTAAAAGAAGCAATTTTACATGGGATGTTTGAAGTTATTGAAAGAGATGCATGGAGCATTTTTGAAATAACACATAAAAACTACTCACAAATTGATATAGATAGTATTGAAAGCGATATTATTAATGAAAGTTTAAGTAAGTTTGAAGATGAAGGAATTAAAATCAAATTGCTTAATCTAACTGCCGATGTTAATATTCCAACAATAGCAGCCTCTAGTGACGATACTGTTTTAAAAGATCCTGGTCTTTTAACCTTAGGAATTGGAACTCATTTAAATCCAGAAGTGGCAGTACTGCGTGCACTTACTGAAGTAGCACAAAGTAGAGCAACACAAATTCATGGTGCTCGTGAAGATACTCTAAGAGCTGATTTTGCACGAAAAGCAGGTTATGAGCGTATGAAAAAGATTAACAAATATTACTTTAAAGAGGAAGAAGAAAAAATCAAACTTTCTTCAATCCCAGATAGAAGTACAAATTCCTTAACCGAGGATATTAATATAGTTAAAAAAGAATTAATTAAAAACAATATTGATAAAGTATTATATGTTGATTTAACTCGTCCTGAACTTGATGTGAATGTTGTTCGAGTAATAATTCCCAAAATGGAATTAAATGCAATTGATCCTACAAGAGTGGGAGATAGGGTTTTAATATTTGATTAATATGCTAAAAATTATAATTTATGCAGGCTTATCTATTTCTTTTGATGAAGCTCGTCAAATACTAGACAGCAATGACTATATTGAAGTAATTTATAAAAGACCCATAAAAAGAGGTGATTTAGGTCTTGCTTTAAAAGAAAATCCTAAAATTATTGGAATAATTGATGGAGAATTTCATCAAAATTCCTCTGTAGGTCATAAAGAAATCCTCAATGCATTAAATAAAAATATAACAATAGTTGGTTCTTCAAGTATGGGTGCTTTAAGAGCATCAGAAATGGATAGTTTAGGAATGATTGGTGTCGGTTATGTATATGAACAATATACAACAGGAAAAGTCACTTCTGATGATGATGTTGCGGTAATGCTTGATAGTAATACATTAGAAACATTATCTGAACCTTTAATTAATATGAATTACGTTTTTACAAATGCTGTTAGCAAAAAGATTATCAGCAAACATCAAAAAGATGAACTGATGAAAATAGCTAAAAACACTTTTTATCCAAGAAGGAACTATTCACAAATATTAAAAGAATCTAATCTAAATGAAAGTGAAAAAAATAAACTTATTGACTTTATCCATGATTCTAAGGATATTAAAAAAGAAGATGGAAAAGAATTACTTAGATATATTTTGAAATTAATAAAAGATTACAATGAAGTTAAATGAAAAAATAGATGTTGTAAAAGACATGTTAGCTAATAAAAAGGTTGCAATTGGATTTTCGGGTGGTGCAGATAGTACTTTGCTTGCTTATCTTTCGTCACAGGTTAGTAAAGATACATTAGCCATTACAATTGATAATCATTTACTGCCCATTAATTTTATTGATAATACAAAAGAAATTGCTAAGACTTACAATATCAAGCATGAAATTATTGACTTAGATTTTTATAATGAGGAAGAATTTTTAAAAAATACTAGTGAAAGATGTTTTAATTGTAGAGATTTGATGTATACTACTATTAAAAGAGTTGCTCGAGATAATGGATTTGACTTTATCTGTGATGGCAACAATATTAGTGATTTAGTAAATAATAGGCCTGGAATACTTATTACTTATAGAGAAAATTTTAAAACACCTTTTATTAAAGCAAAACTTACTTCTAAGGAAATTCATGAATATTTAGATAAAAATAATATTAGTTATTCAAAATCAACTACTTGCCTTGCTACCCGAATTCAAACAGACACATCATTAAGCAAAAAAAATATTGAACGGATTAAATATTGTGAAGATTACATCTTAACGAATACAAATTGCAAAATAGTGAAACTTAGGAATATTGGGGAATTTGGTATATATGAAGTAGATAATCCTAAAGAAATCATGAAAGATGGTAAGTTTAAACAAATAAATGATGAATTAAAATCTAATGGATTTAAAAAAATAGCTTTAAATTTAACACCAATTGATGATAATGAATACATTAGTTTAGACTATGTTGGAGGTTCATTTAAATATAAGCTTCCATTTACAATAAACCTTAAAAAGACATTACATAAACTTGGAAATGAAATAATCTTTAAAAGTAATAAGAAAATAAAACTCGAAAAAATAACGATATACTCCAACGGATTAATAAAAGGAGAAAATTTTAAAAGTTATGATGAAGCTTTGGATAAATTTATGGATGTATTATCAAAATTAAGAAGAAATGTGTAAATTAATCAATCATTTCTTGATATCTCTTTAAAACGATGTCTGGTGTTTCAATATTTTTATCAAAAGTTTTAGAAAACTCTTTTTTATCTTCATCAATAGATTTGCTTAAATTATTAAGAACAATTTGAGCACCATCTAATTTAAAACCAACATCATCTGTTTCAACTTCAATAATATTAATCTCTAAAGATGAGGCTTTTTCTAACTCATTATCTGCTATAACCTCATATTTTAAATTAAGATTTTTATGAGGCATTACCTCATTAATGGTTCTTTTAATAACAGATTCTAAAAGTTCTAAAAATTTAACAGCAGGAGGAAGATCGTTAGCCCAATAATAAGTAAGAATGGAATTAAGGACAATTACATGTTCTGAGAAATCATCCCTTAATCTAACTCTGACTTTCACAGAAGTATTATCTAAAACTTTTATAACTAATACCGGACTAACCGCCATTTTACCACAATTATTCTTCAACTAATGCCTTAATTAAATCACTAGCTCTTACAAGACCAACTAAATCTCCTTCAACACCAATAACTGGAATTTGTTCAATATGTGCTGTTTTCATTTTTTTAGCACAATCAGTTACTTTGGTTTTAGAGTTAGCAACTTCCACATTACTTACAGCTACATCTCCAACAACTTTCTTTGTGAATTTTAAACGATTTTTTTCAATGTATAATACTGAAGTACTATCCCAAGACCACTTGTCTCCTTCAGTACCAACAGTAGAACTATGTTCACTACGTTCTGAGATAATTTCAGACTCTGCAATAAAATCCGTTTCCGTTAAAATACCACACAATTTAGCATTATCATCTAAAGCTAAAATTGATTTTAAACCAAATTGTTTCATAGTTTCAAATGCAACATTTAATGGGGTTTGATCCCAAGTTGTTGGTACAGTAGTAATCATATAATTTTCAATTGCATCATCAATATCAGTTTTTGTTAAAGCTTGAGCAACTAAATCAAATGATGTAATAATTCCAACTAATTCCTCTTCATCATCAACAACAGGAACTCTTCTAATATCATTTTCAATCATTTTTTTAGCGACATCCCTGACATCTTCACTAGGAAGAGCAGTAATAGGATTTTTAGTCATTAACATAGCAATTTGTTCTTCATCAGGATTATTAATTAAATCTGAACGAGTAATTACTCCTACTACAATCTTAGTTTCCCCTTTAACTACAGGAAGAACTGCTTTATCTTCTTTTCTCATTAAGTCTAAAACTTCCTCTCTATTTCCAGGTACGGAAACACTAACAACATTTTTAGACATTGCTCTTTTAACTAACATAAAAACACCATGTAATTGTTTAATTATTAAAATAAAATAAGAAATCTAATGAATAACTAATACTGCACATTTAGCTGAGTTTACAACCTTATCTGCAACACTACCCATAATAAATCTATCAAAGCCAGATTTACCAGAGCTACCCATTACAATTAAATCCACATCTTCTTCACGAGCGACTTCTAAAATAACTTTCGCAGGTGATCCTTCTCTAATTATATGAGAAATCTTAATAGTATCATCATCATTTTCTTTATCAAAATCATCGAGATTCTTTTCAGAACGCTCCTTTAATATTTCATTTAATTGATATATTTCATCCTCTAATGGAAGTCCGTTAACAAAATGATTTTCAGTAACACTAATCGCTATAATTTCAGCGCCACTAACTTTAGCTAAGAACAAAGCATGATCCTGAGCTTTTTTTGCGAATTCTGACCCATCTGTTGGGACTAATATCTTATTATACATCATTAACATCCTCCACAGTAAATTGATTTATATATTTATTATATAATCTTTGATATCTACTTTGTTGATAACATATAATATATTTTTCGTTTTACATCTATTAATTATATTTAAATAAGGATTTTTTGAAATGAATTTACAAATAAATAGTTCTGCATTGTTATTTAGTTCAATATATGATTTTTTAATATAATTATTAATTCTAAAATTAGAAATATTAGTTGTTGCAGATTTTAATAATTTCAATGGGTCTAAATAATTTTTATAAAAAATAGACATGATTTTTAAGCTAAACTCTAATTCTCTAAGCATATCCGGTGAATTAAGCATTACATTATCAGTTCCTAAAAGTGGGTTTATACCTAAATTAAACATCTTATTTAAAGGAGCTACACCAACATTTAAAGCTGCATTAGCTCTTGGACATACTACAATATTATTGTAAAAATTAGCTACCAATTTTAAATCGTCATCACAAGGATTAGTTAAATGAACTAATTGGTCAAAATTAGATTCAACTCCTCTTTTAATTTCAGTTTTATTATATTTCTTAAGTGAGTCTCTTTGAGCTGATTTGGATTCGGCTACATGGATGGATGAAATTTTATCAGATTTATTACACTTCTCAACAATTAAATGAGCTACCTCATCGCTAACTTCACCAAATCCACTAGGAGCAATCCCATCAGCTATTTTTAATAACTTTCTAATAGCTATCTTTACTTTTTTTAAATCGGGATCATCACCATAAAAACTATCATCACGCCCTAAAATAATCGGATTAATAGGAATATCTTTTGATGCTTTTTTAAGAAGTTTAACTCCTTTAATTCCACCTTCACGATAATCTATAAAATGAGTTGTTCCACTTTCAAGCATTTCCCACATTGATAATGCCATAGCTTCAATAATCTCATCATCTTCAACATTAGCTAATGCACAATGTTTAACACCATTTGGAGGTTTTACCATTTCACTTAAAGATAAAGAGTATCCTTCATCTTTAATTATTGAATCTCCAATATGTGTATGTCCATTAATAAATGATGGACAAACTAAATTCCCACCTGCATCAATAATTTTACCTTCACGAAGGTTATTCCCAATTTCAATGATTTTACCCTCATCAATTACAATATCTTCTCGTGTAGGCTTTAAATCCTGACCTTTTAAAATAATTCCATTAGCTATAGTCAACATTAAAGGAAAATTTAATTATTTATATTAATAAATTTTATTATTCAATTAACTTTATAATATTGAATAAAGTAATAATATTATAGTAATGATCATAACTATATAAATACAACCTCAATAACTCTGAAAAGAATGAACACTTTTTATACTTCAAGGGATGATCATTACTTTTATTTTTAAAAAAAAATCGCAGGATTGATTTTTATTAACTCCCAAGAGATAAGATACTTTTACCGAAATATTGTAAAAAGTGGAAAAGTTTACAGGGTCAAATATAATAATAAAGACTATGGGGAGTTTAAAAAATTATCTGATGCTTTATACGAGAGAGATGCATTATTCTTTTGTAATTTTGATTATGATTTGCTTGTTGAATGTGATCTTGAAAACAAATATGAAAATATGAAATTACCACCCTTTCCTGAAAAAAGACCAAAAGGTCGAATAAAAGGAATTAAAATTAATAAAACAGAAAGGGAAGGAGAAATTCTTTTTAACCATAAATTGAAAAAATTTTATATTCAAAAAGGTGATGAAATCATTGACTATTATGATACAATGACCGAAGCATATTATTATAAAAAATTATTAATTGATAATGATTGGGATAAAAGTGTATTAATTAAGACAAATACCATTAAGATTGAAATTAATATTAAAATTGATTTATATAAAGAATATCCTGTTAAATTAAATTATTGTCCTAATTGTAGAAGTAAATTAAAAATAAATGAAAAAGAATGTCCTACATGTGGAATTAATATAAAAAAATATTTATACAGTAATTAAAATGATGAAGAAAAATTATACTCCATCAACATACTCATTTAAAGATTTAACATTAATTTTATTATTTTGAACAGCTTCAATAGCATTTAAAGCAGCTCTTGCTCCAGCTAAAGTAGTAACATATGGTATACCTAATTCAATAGCTAAACGTCTGATAATATATCCATCACGAGCTGATTGCATACCTTCAGAAGTATTAATAATTAAATCAATTTCTTTATTTAAAATAGCATCCCTAATATTAGGAGAACCTTGTGAAACTTTTTTAATCTTTTCAATTTCAACATTTCCTGCTGCATCTGCAGTACCTGATGTTGCAACAAGACTAAATCCTAAATTATAAGCTTTCTCTGCAATAGGCCTAATTTTCTTTTTATCCTGTGATTTAACACTAATAAATATTTTACCTTCTTTAGGCAAATCCATACCTGCTGCAAGTTGTGATTTGTAAAATGCCATTCCAAAGCTTTCATCAACACCAATACTTTCACCAGTAGACTTCATTTCTGGACCTAAAACAGTGTCAGATTCTGGAAGTTTTAAGAATGGGAATACAGATTCTTTTACAGCAACATGATTGATTTTTATTTCCTTATTTAAATTAAAGTCTTTTAATTTAGCACCATTCATAATCCAAGTAGCTACTTTTGCAAGTGGAACACCAATAGCCTTACTTACAAATGGAACTGTTCTACTTGCACGAGGATTAGCTTCAATAATATAAACCATTTCTTCATCAAGTTTAACTGCATACTGAATGTTCATTAAACCTTTAACATCTAATTCTAAAGCTAATTTAGTTGAATATTCGCGAATTGTATCTAAAATATGCTCAGGAATAGTTTGAGGAGGAATTACACAAGCTGAATCTCCAGAATGAACACCTGCTTCTTCAATATGTTCCATGATTCCTGCAATAAATACATCTTCACCATCACATAAAATATCAACGTCTAATTCAATAGCGTCTTCTAAAAATTTATCTACTAAAATAGGATGTTCTGGAGATACTTTAACAGCTTCAGCCATATAAGTTTCAAGTTGTTCGTTATCGTAAACAATTTCCATTGCCCTACCACCAATAACATAAGATGGACGCACCAAAACAGGGAATGAAATTTTTTCTGCAATTTCCCTAGCTTCTTTAAAAGAATTAGCTGTTCCATAAGGAGCTTGGTGAATATGTAGTTTTTCAAGTAACTCGGCAAATAATTCTCTGTCTTCTACTCTATCAATACTTTCATAAGGAGTACCCCATATTTTAACACCTGCATTAGCTAGTGGAACTGCCAAATTAATAGATGTTTGACCACCAAATTGCACAATAACACCATCTGGTTTTTCTTGGTCAATAATACCCATCACATCTTCAAAAGTAATTGGCTCAAAGAATAATTTATCTGAAATATCATAATCAGTACTTACAGTTTCTGGATTGTTATTAATTAAAATAGTTTCAACATCATCATCTTTAAGTGCAAGAGAAGAATGTACACAGCAGTAATCAAATTCAATACCCTGACCTATCCTAATAGGTCCTGCACCTAAAATAACAACTTTTTTCTTATTGTTAGATACCAACTCGTTTCCAATATCATAACTACTATAATAATACGGAGTTTTAGCTTCAAATTCCGCAGCACAAGTATCTACCATCTTATAAGATTGTTTAATATTATATCTGTTAAGTAAATTTCTAATGTACTCTTCTGTTTGATTAGTTAAATCAGCTAGTCTTTTATTGGAAAAACCAAGTTGTTTAGCTTTTCTCAAGTAATATTCATCGTCTAATTTTTCACATGTAACTTCATTTTCAAAATTAACAATGTTTCTGATTTTGTATATGAAAAATTTATCAATATTAGTGAGTTTTTGGATTTCATCCAAATCAAATCCATCCTTAATAGCTGAGTAAATTTCAAAGTAAATCATGTCTGTTGGATGAGATAAACTTTCTTTTGACCATTCAACGTATTCAAATCCATCATACCCCATATCAAGAGATCTGAGTGCTTTATGAAATGCCTCTTCAAAAGTTCTTCCAATAGCCATCACTTCACCAGTAGCTTTCATTTGAACGCCCACTTCACGATTAATCCCTCTGAATTTGTCAAACGGCCATCTTGGGATTTTTACAACAATATAATCAATAGCTGGCTCAAATGAAGCAGGAGTTTCTTTTGTAATGTCGTTTTTAATTTCGTCTAAAGTCATTCCAAGAGCTATTTTAGAAGAAATTTTAGCAATAGGATATCCAGTTGCTTTAGATGCAAGTGCACTACTTCTTGAAACCCGTGGATTTACTTCTATTACTTTATATTCATTAGTTCTAGGATTAAGAGCAAATTGTATATTACAACCACCCTGAATTCCTAAAGCCCTAATAATCTTAATAGATGCATCTCTTAATTTCTGAGCGATTTCATCATGTAAATTTTGAACTGGAGCAACCACAACACTTTCTCCAGTGTGGATACCCATTGGATCAATGTTCTCCATATTACATACAATAATACAAGTATCCTCTTTATCCCTCATAACTTCATATTCTATTTCTTTCCATCCCAGAACAGATTCATCAATAAGAACTTGGTTAATGAAACTCATATCTAATCCATGACTAGCTATTTCAATTAATTCTTCTTCATTATGGGCAACTCCACCACCAGTTCCACCTAAAGTGAAAGCTGGTCTTACAATTACAGGATAACCAATTTCCTCAACAGCCTCTATTGCTTCTTCAACACTTTCAACAGCATTACATTTAGGAATCGGTTCATTAAGTCTCTCCATAAAATGTCCAAACAAATCACGGTCTTCAACATCTTTAATGGTTTGAACATCAGAACCCAATACTTTAATACCATCAAGCAAACCTAAATCTCCAAGTCCAGTAGCTATGTTTAAACCTGTTTGACCACCCATTGTAGGTAATATTGCATCGACTTTTTCTTCTTTAATAATTTTTGCAACAATTTCAGGAGTTAATGGTTCTGTATAAACAGTATCCGCCATATCTATGTCTGTTTGAATAGTAGCAGGATTACTATTAACCAAAACAGTTTCAATACCCTCTTCTTTTAATGATTTACAAGCTTGTGACCCTGAATAATCGAACTCTGCTGCTTGTCCAATTTGAATAGGTCCAGAACCTATAATTAGTACTTTTTTAATATCCTTATCAACTGGCATTTATAATCCTCATTAAAAATCTTTAAATGGTAATTTTAATATTCATCCATCATTTGACTAAATTTATCGAAAACATCTCTTGTATCATTTGGACCTGGACATGCTTCAGGATGGTATTGGATACAATGAAGTGGCAACTCTTTGTGAGAAATTCCTTCAGGAGTTCCATCGTTTAAATTAACTTGAGTTAAAACCAAATCTGTGTCTTTAAGTGATTCCTTATCCAAAGTAAATCCATGATTTTGAGAAGTAATAAACACTTTTCCAGTGTTTAAATCCTTAACTGGCTGGTTTTCTCCCCTATGTCCAAATTTCATTTTATAAGATTTAGCCCCAAAAGATTTAGCTATTAACTGTTGACCCATGCAAATACCAAAAATCGGTAATCTATTAGATAACTTTTTCATAGTTTCAATAGTTTCAACTACCCTATCTGGATTTCCCGGACCTGATGTAATCATTAATCCATTTGGAGAATAATCTAAAATAGTCTTATAATCAGTGTTATATGGGAATAAAATAACTCCAATATCTCTTTCTAAAAATGATTTAATAATGTTTCTTTTAACACCACAATCAATTAACGCAACTTTTTTATTAGTATCCTCTTTAAATTCTTTAATATCTTTTGTAGATACTTTATGTACTAAATCCATATCAACAATACTTGGCTGTGATTTAGCCATTTCAAGTAACTCATCGTCAGAAATAGTTTCAGTTGTAATAGCTGCTTTTAGTGAACCCCTTTCACGTATTTTTAGTGTTAAATCACGGGTATCAACTCCACTAATTCCAGGAGTTTTAAATTCTTTTAAAAAATCATCTAAAGTTCTTTGAGATGAAAAATTAGAGACTTCATGACATACTTCTCTTACAACAAAACCTTCAACCTGAATTTTATCAGATTGATACCAATCTTCACTTACTCCATGATTCCCTTCTAACGGGTAAGTAGACATTAAAATTTCTCCTTTAAAAGAAGGATCAGTTAATGATTCAGTATAACCACCCATACCAGTAGAAAAAATAAGTTCTCCCAATTTAGTTGTTTTATAACCAAAAGCTTCCCCTTTCAAAACCGTACCATCTTCTAAAGCCAATTTAGCCATTTTTACCATCAAATCACCATATAAAAAAAATAATAATCAACAATCTCTAATATATATCAATTTAATGTATTATTAAAGTTTCTTTTTTTAGGATTTTTCAAAATTCAAACTAAAATTCAAACTTCTTGATGAGTGAGTCAGAGCACCTAAAGATATTATATCCACACCTAATCCAACAAAGTCCAAAATATTATCTTCAGTAATTCCACCAGACACTTCAATTAAAGAATTTTCACGTATATTAAGCCTATTTAATTCGTTGATAACTTTTTCTACATCATTTTTACCCATATTGTCCAACATTACAATATCTGCTTTGTTTAAAACACAATCAATAGCATCCCCAATAGATTCCACTTCAATTTCAATTTTTTTAGAAAAGCTAACATTTTTTTTTGCTTTTAAAAGAGTTTCTAAAGGATCTCCAACAGAGGCAATATGATTATCTTTAATTAAAACCATGTCACCTAAACTAAATCTATGAGTATCGGCACCGCCAATTCTTAAAGCCATTTTATCAAATTTAGCTATTGCAGGCGAAGTTTTACGAGTACCTGCTATTTTTACATCATAATCTTTAACTAAATTTACATAATGATTAGCTGCACTAGCTACCCCACTCATTCGCATCATTAAGTTAAGAACCGTTCTTTCAAGAAGTAAAATAGTCCTAGCATCTCCTTTTAAATACATAATTATGTCATTTTTATGAATTTCACTTCCATCTGTTAAATAAAAAAGTACTTTAATACCTTTTTCCTCAAATATATCTCTAATAATATTACTTCCCGCTAAAATACCTTCATCTTTAGATATAATAGAAGCAGAAACTATTTTACCTTCATCTACAACTGCATTAGATGTAACATCTCCAAATCCTTCATCCTCAGCAAGCATATACTCAATAATTTTATCCAAAAAATCACCAAAATTTAAATAATTATTATAAATATATAATATTTTTAATTAATAAAATAAGTGATTGAATGGAAATTACATTTTTAGGAACATCAGCAGCAGTGCACTCCTATACAAGAAATCATCCAGCAATAATAATAAAAGAATTTGGAGAAGTAATGTTGTTTGATTGTGGTGAAGGAACACAAAGACAAATTATTTTTGCAAAAGTAAGTCCAATGAGAATATCCAAAATTTTTCTTAGTCATTATCATGGTGATCATATATTAGGACTTCCAGGATTATTACAATCCATGAATTTCAGAGGAAGAGAAAGTAAATTAACAATATATGGACCTAAAGGACTTGACAAAATTAAAGAAGCAATTTTTAAATTAGGGTTTTGTAAATTTGAATTTCCACTTGAATTTGTTGAAATAACATCAGGAACTATAATCGAAACCGAAGAATATATAGTTAAAGCTCAAAAAGTTAATCATAATGTTATTAATCTTGCATATTCAGTTGAAGAGCTAAAAAAACCAAGATTTTTAAAAGAAAAAGCTATTGAATTAGGCGTTCCTATTGGTCCTGCTTTCAAAAAACTTCACAATGGAGAAGAAATAGAACTAGGTGGTAAAATCATAAAACCAAAACAAGTACTTGGACCAACTAGAAAAGGATTTAAAATCACTTACACTGGAGACACTGCTCCTTGTGAAGAAATTATTGAATTTGCAAAAGACAGTGATATATTAATTCATGAAGCTACATATATCGAGGAAGATAAAGACAAAGCTAAAGAACATTTCCACTCAACATCTTCAGATGCAGCAAGAATTGCTAAACTAAGTAATTCCAAAAAATTAATATTAACTCATATTAGTACAAGATATAAAAAAACAGATGAATTATTAAAAGAAGCTAAGGATATATTTGAAAATACTCAGTTAGCTAATGATTTAATGAAAATTGAATTGTGAGAGATACTATGCCAATATTAGACCTTGATGATACTATAATTCGAGTTATAATTGTAATTATCATAGTGTTTATTACTACACTAATAACAGGCCGAATAGCTAAATACATGAAAAAAACTGAAAAGTTCAGTGAAAATATGACTGCAGTTTATCTTATTCATGATATAATAAATTACTCAATCTATTTTATAGCAATAATGATTACTTTACAAATGTTTGGTATTGATTTAGGTGGTTTATTATTAAGTTTAGGAATTGTGGGTATTGCTGTGAGCCTTGCAGCTAAGGATATTTTTTCAAACTTTATGTCTGGAATTGTACTTATACTCGGAAAAAGTATCAAAGTTGGAGAAACTGTTGAAATTAATAATCATAAAGGAAATGTAGAGAGAGTTTCACTTAGAACAACACGGATAATTGATGACAATGGAATTAAACATATTGTTCCCAACTCAGTATTGACTAACAACACTTATCTTCAATACAAAGCTCCGGAAAAATACAGAATTAATATTATAATTCACTTACCATTAAAATTTGATGTTAAAGAGTTTGAAGAGTATGTTGTTAATAAAATAAGTAGATATGAAAATGTACTTAAAAATCCCAAACCTGCACTTTATTCAAAAGGAATTAACAAGGATTGGATGGAGTTAAAAGTATCTTTTTGGATAAAAAATTATAAAAATAAAGATAAATATAAACTTATTATTACTAATGAAATTAGAAAATATATCGAGAGTGGTGAAAAAGGATGAGTAGTACATTGCAAGAGGAAATTTTGAAATTAAAAGAAGAAAAAAATGCAATTATCCTTGCACATAATTATCAACCAGGTGAAGTTCAAGAAATAGCTGATTTCCTTGGCGACTCTTTAGAATTATGTATTAAAGCTTCTAAAATTGATGATAAAGATTTAGTTATCTTTTGTGGTGTAGATTTTATGGCTGAAACAGCATATATCTTAAATCCTGATAAAAAGATTTTAATTCCAGATATTGCCGCTGAATGTCCAATGGCTCACATGCTTCCAGAAGAAGAATTATTAAAAGCAAAAAAAGAACATAGTGATGCAGGAGTAATACTTTATGTAAATAGTATTGCAGAATCTAAACAACATGCAGATACATTATGTACTTCAGCAAATGCTGTTAAAGTAACAGAAAGTTTACCACATGATAAAATTTTATTTGGACCAGATAATAACTTAGCTAATCATGTTAGCCAAAGAGTTAATAAAGAAATTATTCCTATTCCAAATGGGGGTCATTGTTATGTTCATAAATTATTCCACATAGAAGATGTTGAACTTAAAAGAAAAGAATATCCGAATGCTGAGATAATTTGCCACCCAGAATGTGACATTGAAATTCAAAATGCCTGTGATAAAGTACTTTCCACTGGAGGAATGCTAAAATATATCGCAGAAAGTGATAATGAGGAATTCGTAATTGGAACTGAAATTGACATGATTACAAGAATCAATAAAGAAATTCCAAATAAAAAATTATATCCTTTACTTGAAGGGGCAATATGCGAAACAATGAAATTACATACCTTAGAAAAAATTAGAGACTGTCTTGTAAATGAATCTCCACAAATTACATTACCAGCCAATGTCACTAAAAAATCAAAAAAAACTATAGAATATATGCTTAATGTTTAATTTCACACCACACCATCACCAACAAGGTTTTTAAAATGAATCTTCTAGAAAACTAGATAAAAATACATTCATTTCTATTTCTTCACGAGCTATAAAATCATCTAATCTAAATTGAGCCACTTCACTTTGAAAAGGATATAATTCCTTTGTAAAATACATTGTTATTTCTAAAACATCCCCTTTAACCTCTATTTTTTCATCTAAATTGTTACAAAGATAATTTATATGATTTGAAGATAATCCCATAATCCTATAAACAATAAAATTTTTATCTTCAAAATCGCCATAATCAATTATTTTAACTAACATTTAATCACTCAAAATAACCCATAAATTCATTTAGTTCACAAATAATGTTTTCAAGTTCATTAAAACATAAATGACCTAAATCAGAATCCATTACAACTAATTCAACATCATCAATCATGTCAAACATTGGAAATGCATCTAATTCTGGTGGAAAATGTGGATCTTGATTACATGCAATAATTAAAACTTTAGAAGTTATTTTGTCTAAATTCTCTTCAACATTAAAATTCATACATGCCTCATTACAATATTTTAAATCAAATATGTCCATTTCCATACTTTCATTTCCAAAACTTTCATATTCAGCATTTAATTCTTCTAAAGACATGTCCCTTAATGCTTTTTTTGAAAGTCCGAAGTTAAACTCTGCTAAGCTAGCTAGTCTTAAAGTTCTTAAAAGTGAATAAGTCATTTCTCCTTTTAAATAATCAGGATCTGATTCAATAATATCATTTACATATCTTGAGAGAATATAATCATGCCCAGCTACTTTATAACTACTAACTCCACATATTAAAAAGTCTGCATAATCTGGATAATGAATAGTTGAGGTTAATCCAACGAAACCACCCATAGAATTACCTATAATTCCTAAAACATGAGTTATGTTGAATTTTTCTTCTAAAAATTCTTTTTGAAAATTAACAAGATCTAAAATAGAATATTTTGGAAATTTATTTTTTAAATCCGTTGTAGATGGAGAACAACTTCCAGGAGAACCTAATGCAGAAATACATATGACAAAATATTTATCTTCATCAAACGGACCATTTTTATAAGTTAATGGAAATATTTTTTTCATTGATGAAAAATTTCCAAGTGACCCATGACAATAAATAATTACATTTTTAATAACACCTCTAGCATCATAAATTGGACTACCAAAAGTCATATATTCAACTTTAAGGTTATTCAAAACAGTCCCATTTTCGAATTTAAATGATTTAAGATTATAAATTTCCTTTTTTTCTTCAAAGTATTCATCAGTGAAAATAATAAGTCCTCCATTATTGACTTAAATATTTCTTTAAAAAACAAATTATTTAAATTAAACTAAACAATGTTATTGTGATGAAATATAGAATTTTAGAAAGACCTAGTTGTGAAGAAGGATATGATTTAGTAGAAGAAGCATTGCGTAAAAAAGCAACAATAATCATTTTTGCATGCTGTAAAGTTAATTATGAAGGTAGAGCATTAAGTCAACTTAACTGGGGAGAAAGGATTATACTTATAAAACCAGATGGTTCATTTTTAATACATCAAGAAAGAAAAGTAGACCCTGTAAATTGGCAACCACCCAAATCAAGAACTAGAAGTTTTATTAGAAATGATAAATTAATTCTCGAAAGTCATCGTAGAGTTCCTAAAGAATTATTAAGCGTTGAGATAAGAAAAATTCAATTTATTAATTATGCAAATGTTGAAGACTTTGAAGAACTTGAACAAGCAGGATATGAAAAAGATATGGGTGATATGATTATGGACAAACCTCATTTAATTGAAGAAGGATTTACTCCAACTGCTAGAGAATATAGTGTTGAACATGGATTTATTGATATTTTAGGAAAAGATGATGATAATAATTTAATGGTATTAGAATTAAAAGCTCGTAAAGCTGGAGTAAGTGCTGTTAAACAACTTAAAAGATATTTAAGTGATTTTGAAAACACTGAAAATGATTATTTAAAAGAATGTAAAGCTAGTAAGAAAAGAATTAGGGGACTTTTAGTAGCACCTTCACTTGGAGAAGATGCAAAAGAAATGATTGAAGATGAAGGAATTGAGTTTGTATCAATTGAACCTCCAAAAGAATTAAGGCGAGATAAAAAAACAACATTAGATGCATTTTAGCTTAAAGCATCATCTATTCTTTTCATTTCATCAATATAATATTTTTTTGTATATTTATTAGCAGGAATAGAATTAGTTACATGATGTTCTTTTTCCAATTTATAAATCAAATAATCTTCTGTTTCAAGAGAAATAGTATCATCATCATTTAATAATTCTAAATTATCCAATTCTTCAAGAATATTCTCATACTCTTCTTTTTCAAGAGCAATTACATCTTCCAAATCCATCTCTTGAATTTTATTATTTAATTGTATTGCAATAGCAACAAACCCATTAACTTCTTTATCAGAAATATCAAATTTAGATTTTCTAATTTCATCCATAGTTAATTTAATATGTTTTATTGTGGAATTTGTAACTGGAAGCTCTTTTGATAAACCAATTTGATTTATTTCGTAATGATTTTTCCAACTTCCAATAATATAAATTGCATAATTAATATCATCACAATGAATAATTTTATCATCAGCCATAATATCATACCTAAAAGAATATTTGATTTTAAAGTTAATAAAACAATTTATTTTAAATAATATAAATAATAAATGTAAATTTTAATGGAGGTTAAGCTGTGAAAAAATGTCCTGAATGTGGAAATCCTAGTTACGATGGAGCACCTGTTTGTGGAAATTGCGGATATAAATTCCCAAAACCAAAACATACAGTGACTAAAGAAGAAAATATCTTCAAAGAAGAACCTAAATTTCAAATAGACTCTTCTAATGAGACTACAGTTGATATTATAAAAGAAAATAAGCTTGTTATTGGTGCAATCGTGGTTATAACATTGATTGTAATAATCGGAATTTTCGCTACTGGAAATACTAATGAAGGTAATTCTACACTTGTAACTTCTGAATTATCCACAATTACTGAAAGTGACTTTTCATTTGATTATCCTAGCAATTGGGAAAAAGTAAATGGAAGTGATGAAGATCATCCCAATGCTATGTTTTTCAAAAATGAAAATAATACAAGCATTGAATTTTACAATGTCACTAATGATGCTTCATCTTTAAAAGAAATTACACAAAATAGAATTAGTTACGCTCAAAAAAATGGAGCATACATTGATACTGTTGAAACTATTACATTAGATGGAAGAAATGTGTCTAATATCATCTTAGAAAATGCTGATGGTAATTATACAAGATTTATTTCAATGTTTAGCGATGGCATGTTATATGTATTTAAAATAAATGGAGATTCTCCAAATTCAATTAAATCTAGTGATATTGAAAGTATGATAAATTCAGCCGATATTAAATAAAGTATGAACCATCATACTTCTTTTTTCTATTTTTAGAGAGTATAATATGTCTGAAATTGAAATTAGCCTTTGTCAAATGAAAGTGGTTGATGACAAAGATGAAAATATTAAAAAAGCTACTTATTTTATAAATGAAAGTGCAAAACAAAATGCAGATTTTGTAGTACTTCCAGAAATGTTTAATTGTCCTTATTCAAATGATAAATTTATTGAATATAGTGAAGAAGAAAAAACTAGCAAAACGTTATATAAAATTTCAAAATTAGCATTAAAACATAGAATTTATATATTAGCTGGATCTATTCCCGAAAAAGAAGATAGCAAAATTTTTAATACTAGCTATTTATTTAATAAAAAAGGAAAAATAATAGCAAAACATAGAAAAATGCATCTTTTTGATATTGATGTGAAAAATAAAATTTATTTTAAAGAATCAGATGTTTTAACTGCTGGAAATAAAACTACAATAGCAAATACAGAGTTTGGAAATATTGGAATAGGAATATGTTATGATATACGCTTTCCAGAACTAGCTAGGCTAATGGTAAATAGTGGAGCTAAAATATTATTCTATCCTGGTGCATTTAACATGACTACTGGTCCTGCACATTGGGAATTACTATTTAAAAGTAGATCTCTTGATAATCAAGTTTATTGTGTAGGTGTTGCACCTGCTTTAAATAAAGATGCTAGTTACCATAGCTATGGTCATTCAATAATAACTAATCCTTGGGGAGATGTTGTAGCTCAAGCAAATAGTGACGAATGTTTAATTATCAAAAAAATAGATTTAAACGAAATAAAAAAAATAAGGGAAGATCTTCCTCTTTTAAAAAATAAAAGAGATGATCTCTACGAAATTATTAAAAAATAATTATTCTAATTTAGCTAGTCTTTTCTTAAACCATGTTAATTTTTTATCATTGTCACTAAAAACTTCAATAGCCGTTTTTAATACTCTAACTTCACCATCATAATCATTATTTTTTCTATAAAGAACGCATAACCTTTTATATGGTGCATCTTTAGCTTGTTTAGATGTAACATATCTTTCATATTCTTTAATAGCTTTTTGAATATTAGTTTTTTCCATTTCTTTAATAGTACTCATTGGAATAACTTTAGCTATTGTTTTTCCTGATGCCTTTGCTTTTTTAACTTTTTCTGCTTTTTTAAGAGCTTTTTTACATGATTTTTTAAAGTCTTCATCAGATTCATTTCTTCTTGCTTTTTTAATTAACTCAATTGATTCATCAGAAGCTAAATCTCCTAATGCATGAATTGTAGCTAATTTTACACCCCAATCATCATCATCTAAACATTTAGCAATAGAATTTAATTCTTCATGAGCTTGAAGTTCACCTAAAGCTCTTACAGCTACTTTTCTAACACCAAAATCATCATCGTCTAATGCATCAACAAAATAAGGAACTACTTTATTATTTTCACTTTCTTTAAGAGCAAATGCTAAAAAACGTTTATTTTTACCATTTTGTGAATTAAATTCTTTAATTAATTTATCAACAGCTACATCACCCATACTTCCTAAAATTTCAGCAGCTTTGAATCTTATTTGAGCATTATCATCAGTAGTAGCTTTAATTAATGGGTCGATAATAGATTCATCATTAAGTCCAACTAATGCATTAATAGCTTCTTTTCTTATATTTACATCATCATTAGAAAGGTTATTAATTACATCTTCAAATATTAAGTCTGACATATTATATCTCCTTTAAACTAAAAGTTTAAAAATAATTATACTAATAAATTAGTTTTAGTAAATATATAAGTTTTTAAGATTGGTAATACTATGATACATGAGCAGACTAAAAGCTATTCTAAAAAGCAAATTTTTAAAATATTACATCCTTGGGTGCGAAAATGGTTTGATAATAATTTTAAAGATTTTACCCCTGCTCAAAAGAAATCTATTATTGACATCCATAAAAATAAAAATATTTTAATATCATCGCCAACAGGTTCTGGAAAAACATTAACTGCTTTTTTATCAATTATAAGCGAATTAACAAGACTTGCTGAGGCAGATGAGCTTGAAAATAAAGTTTATTGTATCTATATATCCCCCCTAAAGGCTCTGGATAATGATATCGAAAAGAATTTAGATGAGCCTATTGAAGGCATTGAAAAAATAGCTGGTCGTAAGCTTGGAATACGAAAAGCTGTTAGAACTGGAGATACAACACAATATCAAAGACAAAAAATGCTTAAAAAAGCCCCACATATTTTAATTACAACTCCTGAGACCCTTTCTATCTTACTAGTAGCCCCTAAGTTTAGAAAAAAGTTAAGTAATGTTAAATATGTTATTATTGATGAAATTCATTCATTAGCTGAAAATAAACGTGGAGTTCATTTAAGTTTATCTCTAGAACGCCTACAACATTTAATTGGACAATATACAAGAATTGGTCTTTCTGCAACAGTTAGTCCTATTGAAGAAGTGGCTCAATATTTAGTTGGTTATGAATATGGTGTTGGAAGAGACTGTGAAATAGTTAATATAAACTACTTAAAAGATTTAGATATGGAAGTAATGTGTCCTGTAAGCGATATTGTCATTGCAGATGAAGAAGATACCAGATTAGGCACATATGACTTGCTTGATGATTTGATATGGGAAAATAAAACAACACTTGTTTTTACAAACACTAGAAGTGGGACAGAGCGTTTTGTTTATAATTTAAAAAAAATGTATCCCTCACATTACAATAGCAATAACATAATGGCTCACCATTCTTCTCTTTCAAAAGAAGTTCGCTTAGAAACAGAAAACAAATTAAAAAATGGTGAACTCAAAGCTGTTGTATCTTCAACTTCCCTTGAACTTGGAATTGATATTGGATACATTGATTTAGTAGTTTTAATAAATTCCCCAAAATCTGTTGCAAGAGCCCTTCAAAGAATTGGAAGAAGTGGCCATAAATTACATGAAAAATCAAGAGGCAAAATAATTGTAAATGATCGTGACGATTTAGTTGAATGTTCTCTACTTTTAAAAAATGCTAAAGAAGGAAAAATTGATAAAATAAATATGCCTCGGAATTGTTTAGATGTTTTAGCTCAGCATATTTACGGAATGTCTATTGAAAATCCATGGGACATTGATTATGCATTTGATGTGATTAGAAAAAGTTATAACTACAAAAATTTAACTAGAGATGATTATGAAAATGTTTTAAGTTATTTAGCTGGTGAATATCCTGAATTAGAAGAAAGATATGTTTATGCTAAAATTTGGATTGATTATAAAGAAAATACTTTTGGAAAACGTGGTAAACTAGCTAGAATGTTATATTCGACAAACATTGGCACTATTCCAGACAGCTCGGGAGTTTTAGTTAAATGTGATGGCGAAACTGTTGGGCGAATTGAAGAAGATTTTATGGAACGTTTAAAAAAAGGAGATACCTTTGTTTTAGGAGGAAACATTTATAATTTTAAATATGGTAAAGGAATGACAATAAATGTATCTCCAGCTAGCGGACCTCCAACTATCCCTTCATGGTTTTCACAACAACTCCCATTATCTTTTGATTTAGCTATAGATATTCAAAGATTTAGAGACCATATGAATTCAAAATTTAGATATAAGCGTAGTAAAGAAGAAATTATGGAATTCATATATGATTATCTATATGTAGATGATTTTGCAGCTAATTCAATTTATGAATACTTTCTAGAACAATATAAATATGCTAAAATCCCAAGTAACCGCAGATTATTAATTGAATACTATAAAGGTTTTGGAGATAAGCGTTTTGTAATTTTCCATTCATTATTTGGGAGAAAAGTAAATGATGCACTTT
Source organism: Methanobrevibacter oralis (assembly GCF_001639275.1). Lineage (NCBI taxonomy): Archaea > Methanobacteriati > Methanobacteriota > Methanobacteria > Methanobacteriales > Methanobacteriaceae > Methanobrevibacter > Methanobrevibacter oralis. The sequence continues at coordinate 8,160 of NZ_LWMU01000070.1, read as the reverse complement.
CAAGAGCTGTTGCATATATTGTTGCCAAAAGATATAATATAAATGTAACGATTTCAATTTCGGATAATGGATTTTACTTAAGTTCAGATGGAAAAATTGGAGGTCTTGAAGCATTTCGTGAACTTACACCTGAAAACTTTGAAAACATTTTAACACAAGCACTTAATAAAACAGAAACATTAGCTAGTAGATTTAGACATTGTGCTGGAAGATCATTAATGACCCTTAGAAAATACAAAGGAGAATCTAAATCTGTTGGTCGCCAACAAGTTAGAGGAAAAATACTTCTAAAATTTGTCCAAGAAATGGATAATAATTTTTCAATTTTAAAAGAAGCTAGAAGAGAGGCTTTGGAAGATTATATGGATGTTAAAAATGCTAAAAAAGTGATAAGTTCTATTTATTCGGATGAAATGGAAATAATCACCATAAATACTGTAATTCCAAGCCCTTTTGCATTTAATTTGGTTTCACAAGGTTATCTTGATGTGTTAAATCAGAACGATAAAGCAGAGTTTACAAAAAGAATGCATAAAGCAATTTTAAATCAGATAAAAGATAAATTAAAAGATATATAATGAGGTTATAAAATGAAAACATTAGTTGTATATTACTCTAGAAGCAATGTAACAAGAAAAATTGCAGAAATGATTAGAGAAAAATTAGACTGTGATATTGAAGAAATTACGGATGCTGGAAAATATGGTGGAAAAATTGGATATATGAAAGGAGGATTTGATGCTACAACTGGAAAAACAACCAAAATCAACGAAATCACAAAAAATCCAAGTGATTATGATTTAGTAATAGTTGGAACTCCTATTTGGGCTTCTAATATGGCAACACCAGTTTATAGTTATTTAATCAAATATAGCGATCAAATAAATGATATTGCTCCATTTTGTACTTGTATAAGTGGAGGATATGAAAAAACTTTAGAAAAAATAAAAGAAATTACAAAAAAACAACCAAAATCCGAAATGTATTTAACAAGAAAAGATATAAAAAATCCTATCGAAAAAATTAATAATTTTATAGAGAAAATATAATTTATGAGAGGATAATATGACTAAATGGACACCTGTGTTAATTGGTTTTATATTAGCTGTAATTGTTAAATCATTTTTTGCACAATATGAGTTTATAGGACTTTTAATTGTTGGATTTCTTGTTGGATATATTGCTCGAGATGGAATGCTCGGTGGTATGTGGAATGCTGCTGTTGCAGGAGCATTAGGCACAATTGTAAGTGCTGTATTATTTGTACTTGCATTTACACTCGGAGGCAGTTTATTTGGAATATTTGGAGGGTTAATTGGATTTACTATCTCAGGCATTTCAAGTATAATAGTAGTTATAGGATATTTAATTTATTACTCAATAGTTATGGGAATTACAGGAGCATTTGGTGGTATGTTAGCTTCTAAAAAATAAATTGGAGATAAAAATATGGATTTGAGAAATGATATTCACTGGAAATCATTAATAATTGGTGCAGCAATATCTACTACAATCGTCATTATTGCATCAAAAGGATATGATTTCTTATATCTATTTTCAGCAATTGGTCTAATATATGTTGGTTATAAAGCAAAAAATATGAAAATGGGTGCAATATTAGGAACAATCGCTGCAATACCACTAGCAATACTCACTTATTATGGTGGATTTGGATTAATCACAGATTCAACAATTTTAATAATTTCAATGATATCTGTCCTAGTTGTAGGGGCTATAATTGGATTTGCCGGAGCATTAGCTAGTAGAGATAGAAAAAAAGCAAAAGAAGAATATTTAAAAAAACAAAAAATTGGTAAAAAGAAAAAGAAAAAAGAATAATGAATTTATGTTATAATTTTTTCTAATTCTTCTCTTTTTAATGCATTTTTAATTTCCAATGCAACACGCCTACCCATACTCATTGGTTTACCATGACTTAAATATGAATATGCTGAACCGTTCATAAATGTATTTGTTCCACCATCAGTTCTTGCACTAATTTCAAAACAAATTACTTCAAGATTATCGTTAACTAATGTTTGCATACAAAATGGACCATTTAATCCAGGTTTTACTAATTTTTTAGCACTTTCAACTAATTTGTCAGCTATATCAAATACTTGAGGAAGTAAAGATTCTCTTATTACAACAGGATGATTTCCAGTAACAACATAAGAAGGACTTAAATCAATATCTAATTGATCTTTTGCAGGCATTCTTACAAAACCATCAATACTTGATTCATATCTTGAATCCATACCTAATACTTCTACTTTATCATCTAAAGCAGAGTAAAAATAATGAATACAATAATTACACCCAGAAACATACTCTTCAATATGTGCATTAGCTACATCACTATCTTCTAACCATCCACGAGCTTTCATAGCTTCAATTTTTGAATCAAATTCTTCAGTAGATGATGCTACAAAGTAACCTCTTCCACCTCTTGCGCCTGGAAATTTAACCATTACTGGTCTGTCAATTTCTGAAGAATCATTATATTTAAATGGAATTCTCACATCACCTTCAACAAGTAACTGTCTTTCTTTGTCTCTTTCGGCTTCCCATCTTAAAATATCCCTATTACCAAACATTGGTACATTGAATTTATCTTCAACATTTTCTAAACCAGCATATGCTACAAATGAACCATGAGGCACAACAATTGCATTTAAATCTCTTAGTTGTTGTTGAACATCTTCATTTACAATGTCTTTAAATTCATTAACTATAATGTACTCATCAGCAACGTCAAAACGTTGGTATGGTACTTCACGCCCTTTTTCACAAACAATAGCTGTCTTAAAACCTTCCGCTTTTGCACCTTGCAAAATATGTAAAGAAGTATGGCTTCCAAGAGTAGCTATTGTAATATTGTTCTTATCATATCCATCTAAGATACTTAATATATCCTCTTTTTTAACTTTACCCATTTTATCTCCTCAAAAAATGATATTCATATATATGTTTTTATCAATTAATAATTTTTATTATTTGAATTTTTGAATTAAAAATTAAAAAGAAATATTAAAAAGGATAGTAAACAAAATAGAACTGTAAGGATTAAGGATGAAAAATAATGTTAATTGGTTTAATTTCAGATACACATGTTCCAGATAGAATTAAAGAAATTCCTAAAAAAGTACTTGAAGCTTTTGATGGAGTGGATTTAATAATTCATTCTGGAGATTTAACCTCTATTAAAGTAATTGAAGATTTAGAAAAAATAGCTCCAGTAATAGCTATTCAAGGAAATATGGATCGGCTAAATGGAATTGATTTGGAAAAATATAAAGTAATTGAAGCTGAAGGATTGAAAATTGGGGTTGCACATGGAGAAGTATATCCTAGAGGCGATAGTCAACAATTAGTTTATCTAGCTAAACAATTAAATGCAGACATATTTGTTTCTGGCCACTCACACCAACCTAAAATTGAACAAAAAGATGGAGTGTTATTATTAAATCCTGGAAGCCCAACCGTGCCAGTTCTTGCAGATAGGACAGTGATGATTCTTGAAATTAGAAATAAAGATGTTGATGTAGAAGTTATAAAAATTGGTTCACCAGTATGTAGTGCACTTGATTTAGAAAAATTTAGGAGGAATTAAAATGGGCAATCGTTGGCAAATGGAAAAAAAGAAAGACCCCTATTATAAAAAAGCAAAACAAGAAGAATATCGTTCAAGAGCATCATATAAACTTAAACAACTTGATAAAAAATTCAATATCATCAAAGAAGGAAATAGTGTTGTAGATTTAGGAGCTGCTCCTGGAGGATGGTCACAAGTTGCTCTTGAAAAAGTTGGAGAAGAAGGAATTGTTGTTGGAGTGGACTTAAATAGGTTTAAAAGATTTCCTGAAGAAAATTATTATGGAATTAGAGGAGACTTTACTGAAAAAGAAGTTCAAGACAAAATTATAACATTACTTGGAAGAAAAGCTAAAGTAGTACTATCTGATGCATCACCATCCCTTTGTGGTATTAAAAACATAGATCAATTACGATCAATCGATTTAACAAATGTAGTTATTGAAATTGCTGAAAATATTCTAGAAGAAAAAGGAAACCTGGTAATAAAGGTATTTCAAGGTCCAGAATATAAAAATATGTTAGATAGTCTTAAAAGTAAATTCAGACAAGTTAAAACAACTAAACCACCATCATCACGTAAAAAAAGCTCAGAAATGTATGTTGTTGGATTAGGATATAATCATCATAAAAAAAAGATAAAAAAGGAAAATTAAAGACTATTAAAAGCATCATTTGCTTTATCAAGTTTTTCTTTTGCAAAATCAATTCTACTATCAACTTCATTAGATGGCTTATCAGCATCAAGAGCACTTTCAACATTTTTAATTGCACTATCTGCTCTTGTTAACTCTAATTTCGCATCATTGTATGTTTGAACATCATCAGAACCACCAGCATAATAAGTTGATTTAACACTATCAAACTTAGCAGATAAATCATTATATGATGATTTAAGCTCAGCAAGTTCATCTGATTGAGTACCTGCGGATATTTCATTAGTAATACCTTCAGAAATTATACTATAACCTACATATCCTACAACAATGACTGTAGATATTATCATAATAATCCCAACAATAGAAATCAACATTGAAGTAGATTTAAATAACCTTAACCTAGATTTTCTCATCAAAAACCCTCATGTATTTACTAAATTAAAATATACAATATTTAATTATATGATTTTAGTATTTAATCCTTTACCAACATCAGCATTCCTAGAAATTTAAGAAGAATCTTTTTTAATTCAGTTATTTCTTTATTTTTTCCATATTTTTCTTTTATTTTAGATAATTCTGTGCTAATATATATTAATTCTTTTTTAATTAGTTATAATTTGCTTATAATTTATTTAATTCATGAAAAAGGTTTCGAAGAATTAATACAAGAAAGAAAAAAAACCAACAATAATCAACAAAGAACAACCTCAAATGTTAATTAATAAACATTCAGAAAACAAGAGAAAACATACTAAAAACATGTTTTTAATGAGTTTGTAATTCTCTTATTTATAACATATGTTCACAAATCATATAAAAAAAACTACGATAAAATAAGACAATATTAAAACAAAATAAATAGACAATGTTATTTAAACAAGACATGATTAAAAATAATTGGCATTAAAAACTTAAGTTTATAGAGTTGCTTTTAACTAGCAAAATATATATTAAACTATATAATTCAAAATTAAAAATCTATCAATTTTTTGAAAGTTCCAAAAAAAGAATATTTTTTTAAATGAGAAATATCATAAGTAAATACTGAATGAATTCTACTACTAAATCACAAACATCAATTGCAAAATTTGAAGAATTTTTTGCAACTTCATACAAAGATGATGTATTTGAAATACTTGAAACATATCCTGATGAGCGATCACTTATTGTAGATTATAATGATTTAGAGATGTTTGATCCTGACTTAGCAGATTTATTAATTGAGAAACCTCAAGAAATTATTGAAGCATCTCAAATGGCTATAAAAAATATTGATCCTCTTGTAAAAGATGCTGATTTAAATATTAGATTTGCAAATGTTACAAACTTGATTCCTCTAAAAACTCTTTTAAGTAAATATATTGGTAAGTTTGTCTCAGCAGATGGCATCGTTAGAAAAACTGATGAAATTAGACCTCGTATTGAAACTGGAGTATTTGAATGTAGAGGTTGTATGAGATTACACGAAGTAGAACAAAGTTCAAGTAATAGAATAATTGAACCATCATTATGTAGTGAGTGTGGTGGTAGATCTTTTAGATTATTACAAGAAGAATCCAAATACATTGATACACAAACAGCAAGGATGCAAGAACCTTTAGAAAACTTATCTGGAGGAACTGAACCTAAACAAATGTTAATGATTTTAGAAGATGATTTAGTAGATGAATTAAATCCTGGAGACAAAGTAAGAATTACTGGAACATTACGTACCTTTAGAGAAGAACGTAGCGGTAAATTTAAAAATTATATTTATGTTAATCATATTGAAGCTTTAGAACAAGAATTTGAAGAATTACAACTATCACAAGAAGATGAAGAAAAAATTATTGAACTAGCTAAAGATCCAGACATACACGAAAAAATCATTAGATCAACAGCACCTTCAATTAGAGGATATCGAGAAGTAAAAGAAGCTATTGCACTTCAATTATTCGGTGGAGCCGCAAAAAGACTTGAAGATGAAACTCGTCTTAGAGGAGATATTCATATCCTAATTGTTGGAGATCCAGGTATTGGTAAATCCCAAATGCTGAAATATGTCTCTAAATTAGCTCCAAGAAGTATTTATACTAGTGGTAAAGGTACAACTGGTGCCGGATTAACAGCTGCTGCAGTTAGAGATGAACTTGGTGGATGGTCTCTAGAAGCAGGTGCATTAGTACTTGGAGATCAAGGAAATGTATGTGTTGATGAATTGGATAAAATGAGATCAGAAGATAGATCTGCACTTCATGAAGCTTTAGAACAACAAACTGTAAGTATCGCTAAAGCAGGGATAATGGCAACTTTAAATTCAAGATGTTCTGTTCTTGCTGCTGCAAACCCTAAATTTGGAAGATTTGACCGTTATAAAGTTTTAGCAGAACAAATTGATTTACCTTCACCTATCTTATCTCGTTTCGATTTAATCTTTGTTGTTGAAGATAAGCCAAGTAGAGAAGGAGATACAAAATTAGCAGAACATATTTTAAAAATACACCAATCTAATACAGTTGATTATGCAATTGAGCCAGAATTACTTAGAAAATATATTGCATATGCTCGTAAAAATATAAATCCAACATTAACCAATGATGCAATAACTGTTTTAAAAGAATTCTATGTAAATACAAGAAACGGTAATGCAGAAGAACAAGCACCTGTTCCTATCACCGCAAGACAATTAGAAGCTATTATTCGTTTAGCAGAAGCTAGTGCTAAAATTAAACTTAAAGATACTGTTGATAGAGAAGATGCTCAAAGAGCTGTAGAATTACAATTAGCTTGTCTTAAAGAAGTTGGAGTAGACCCTGAAACTGGAGAATTCGATGTTGAAGTTATAGAAGGTAGAACTCCAAAATCTGAAAGAGATAAAATGCAAAGAATTACCGAAGAAGTAGCTATGCTTGAAGAAGAATTTGCAGGTACCGCTCCTTTAAATGTTTTAATTTCTAATATGATAGATAAATATGATATTAGTGAAGATAAAGTTGAAAATATCGTTCGAAACTTAAAACAAAAAGGAATACTATATGAACCATCAGCTGGATACCTTAAACGAGTATCTTAAAGTCTTTTTTAAATTTAAATTTCATCAGCTGACAATAAGTTTAAATTGAAATATAACCAGTTAGAATTTGAATAAACAGATGAAAAAAAATAATCTGCGCAATAACTTTAAATAAAGACTGTGCATTCTCAGCTGGAGACATTATACTAAATAATTTATCGATTAATTTTATGAAATAGAAGGTAAACCATTGCTGTCAAGCTAAGGTTTTTTAATTTTTTTAAAAACTATCTTGTATGTTTGATTTGCATTTTTTATGATAAAAATTCTTTTTATCTCTTTTTTTTGTTTGTTGGTGGTTTAATTTTTGTGTAAACCAAATCTTTTTTGGCCATGTCAATTATTTCTTTAACTATTATTTGTATTTCTTCTTGGTTGTCTGTTAGTAGTCTGGGTAGTTCTTCTTTTATGTTTCCAATTAATGTGTTGATGTTGGTTTTGTATATGTATTTTGTTGTCTTTTTTTGGTTTTCTTGTCATTTGTTCTTCTGCGTCGTGTTTGAGTCCTATTAGTTATGTTGAATAGGTATGTGTGGCTTATAGAAGTCCTTGTTCTATTATTATTTTCTTTTTTCCTGTGAATTTTTTCGATTTTTAATATTGTTTTTTAACCTGTCGTAATTATGTTTCTATTGTCCATCTATCGCCGTATAATTGTTTTAATTCTTCATGGTGTTGCTATTTCTTTTGGGATATTGGTAAAATAGTATTTTATGTTTTTCCATTTTTTTAGTTTTACTTTTACAATTCATTACTTTTTATATTACTGTTTTTAATCTTGCCATTTCTTTTAGTTCTTCGTTTTTGAAATTTCTACGTTTTAATGAATCTAGACTAATGAAGAATGTTTTA